>NZ_RZSF01000200.1:0-12441 GCF_004023325.1 Mesorhizobium sp. M1A.F.Ca.ET.072.01.1.1
AAGCCGAGCCTGTCATGCAGATGCAGCGGCAGCACGGGCAGCGCCAGGCCGATGAGCAGGAAGCCGGCAAAGACCGCCGCCATGATCGGCAGCAATCTCGCCATCGTCCGGCTTTCGTCGGCTGCAGTGTCCGTCGCGACCATCGCCGGCGCCTAGACCTCGAGCATGACCTTGATGGCGCGCCGCTCGTCCATGGCGCGGTAGCCCTCGGCGACCTCAGTCAGCGGCAGCTTGAGGTCGAAAACCTTGCCGGGCTTGATCCTGCCCTTGAGCACGCGCTCCATCAGCTCGGGCAGGAAGCGGCGCACCGGCGCCGGGCCGCCGAGCATGCGCTTCTGGCCGAAGAACAGTTTCTGGCCGTCGAAGCTCACGCCATGCGGCACGCCGACATAGCCAATGGTGCCGCCGGGGCGCGAGCAGGCCAGCGCCTGGTCGAAGGATTCGGCCGTACCGACGCATTCCAGCACCGAGTCCGCGCCGACGCCCGCAGTCAGTTCCTTGATGCGGGCGATGCCTTCCTCGCCGCGCTCGGCCACGATGTCGGTCGCGCCGAACTCGCGCGCGAGTTTCTGGCGGCTCTCGTGCCGGCTCATAGCGATGATGCGCTGCGCGCCCATCTCGCTCGCCGCGAGCACGCCCATCAGGCCGACGGCGCCGTCGCCGACGACGACAACGGTCGATCCTTCACGCACCTCGGCCGCATCCGCCGCATACCAGCCGGTGCCGAGCACATCCGAGACGGCCAACAGGTCAGGCACCAGGTCGGCCGGCGGAACCTCGGAAGTCGCCACCAGGGTGCCGTCGGCCAGCGGCACGCGGGCGTAAGGCGCCTGCGCGCCCGACATGAACTCGCGTTGCACGCAGGAGGACTGGAAGCCGAAGCGGCAATGCGGGCAGGTGTTGTCGGAGAGGCAGAAGGAGCCGACGACGAACTGGCCGGGGCGCACGTTGCGCACTTCCGCGCCGACCTCGACGACGATGCCGCAATATTCGTGGCCCATATGCATCGGGCGATCGATCGGCTGCAGCCCGCGATACGGCCACAGGTCCGAGCCGCAGATGCAGCTCGCCGAGAGCTTGATGATGGCGTCCGTCGGGCGAAGGATCTTCGGGTCCTCGATTCCCTCGCAGCGGATATCGCCGGGCTTATGAAGAACAGTTGCGAGCATTTTGCTTTCCTTTTCGTTCGATCGGTGATCAGGCGCGGTAGTCGGCGTCGCTGACATGTTCCATCCAGTCCACGACCTTGCCGTCCTTGACCTCCTGGAGGGCAATGTGGGTCATGGCCGTCTCGGGCGACGCGCCGTGCCAATGCTTCTCGCCGGGCGCGAACCAGACGACGTCGCCGGGGCGGATCTCCTCGAGCGGCCCGCCCTCGCGCTGCACGCGGCCACGGCCGGAGACGACGATCAGCGTCTGCCCCAGCGGATGCGTGTGCCAGGCGGTGCGGGCGCCGGGCTCGAAGGTGACCTGCGCGCCCTGCACCCGGGCGGCATCGAAGGGATTGAAGAGCGGATCGATCCGGACCGTGCCGGTGAACCAGTCGGAAGGCCCCTTGCCGGACGGCCTCGTGCCAGCGCGAAGAATGTCCATGGTGATCTCCTTTGCGTTCTCACATGCGTTCGATGCGCAGCGGGAACTCGCCGCGTATGTGCAGGGCCTCTTCGCCCCCGTCGAAGCGGCCGAGCCTGATCAGCCCGGGATGGCGGTAGTCGGCGTAGAACATGGCCAGATTGCCCCAGGGCACGAAATAGCAGAGGTCATAGGGCTGCTCGTTGCCGAACGGGCCGCTGCCCTCTTCGGTCAGCTTGCGCGGCAGATAGGCGATCTTCTCGTTATGCGCGTAGTCGTCGATCGTGAGATCGAGCGGCAGCATGGAAAAGAAATCGCGTGCCGAAGGATTGTCGTAGAGCGTGGCCGTCATGGTTCGGCCATCGAATGTCATTCTGATCTTCATGTCGGCGGGTTCCTGGCTGGCCGGGCCCCTGCCCTGCTGGCTGCGGGCGCGCCGCGGCAGGAGCGTTGATGCGAGCGCGGCGCCGAGCAAAATGCGGCGGCTGAGCGTGGGACGGTCGGTCGTCATGGCACGGCCCTCCCGCCCATGCGCGATGCGGCGAACGCGGCGAGCGCCGATCCGCAAAGCAGCGCCGCGCCGAAGGCAAAGGCTCCCCACCAGCCGACCGTGTCGAAAAGCGTGCCGCCGATCGCGGCGCCGCCGGTAATGGCAAGCTGGATGACGGCCACCTGCAACCCGCCGCCGGCCTCCGCGTCTTCAGGCAGCGTGCGGCTGAGCCAGGTGCCCCAGCCGACGGGCGCGGCCGTGCCGAAGAAACCCCAGACGAAAAGCAGCAGGGCCGTGGGAAGGGGTATTGCGCCGAGGGCGATGAGCGCGAGCGCAAGCACGGCCATGACCAGCGGAATGACGATCAGGATGCTGAACAGACGCGCGCGCAGCAGCCGGCCGATGCACCAGGTGCCGCCGACGCCCGCGAGCCCCATGACCAGCAGGATCGCCGAAAGCGTCGCGACGTCGACCTGGGTGACCCTTTCGAGGAAGGGACGCAGATAGGTGAAGAGCGCGAACTGGCCCATGAACAGCATCATGACCGATGCCATGCCGATGGCGACCGGAGGACGGCCGAGAAGAGCCAGGCTGTTGCCCGGCCGCTTTCGCCGGCGCGGCGGGAGCGGTGGCAGGCTGAGCCACTGCCAGACGAGCGCCAGGAACCCGAGCGGCACGACCAGGAAGAACGCGCCGCGCCAACCGGCATAGGCCCCAAGCAGGCTGCCCAGCGGCGCGGCAATGGTGGCCGCGACGGCGTTGCCGGCGTTCAGCATGGCGAGGCCCTTTGGGACCTGCTCCTCGGGGACGAGGCGCATGACGATCGCGGTCGACATCGACCAGAAGCCGCCGATCGCCATGCCGAGCAGCGCGCGGCCGGCCATCAGGAACGCGTAGTTCGGGGCGAAGGTGACGGCAAGCCCGGACGCGATGAGAAGCACGGTGAAGCCGGTGACGACCAGCCTGCGATCGATGCGGCGCGTCAGACCGGCGACCAGCAGGCTGGTCACGACAGCGAAAATGCCCGAAATCGAGATCGCCTGGCCCGCCCGACCCTCGGTGATACCGAGATCGGTCGCGATCGGCGACAGCAGGCTGACCGGCATGAACTCCGAGGCGATGAGCACCGAAACGCAAAGCGCCATCGAGAGCACCGCGCCCCGCATGGCGCGGTCTTCGACAAGCCTTGTGTCGTAAGTGGTTTCCATTCGTGGGCATCCTTGCAAGCGGGGCGCCGGAATCGCCACGGCCGCCGCGACCTGCCCGGAAGATATTGCAGTGCAACCAATTCGATTAGAGCCGATAATCCGTATGGACTTATCGACCTGTGATATAAATCGACCAGGAGGTTCAACATGCAGCGCGGCGACATGAAAGATTTTCTGTGGTTCCTGGCTGTCGCCCGGGAGCGCAGCTTCACCAGGGCAGCAGCGGAACTCGGCACGTCACAGTCGACGCTCAGCCACACCATCAAGCAGTTGGAAGCCCGCCTCGGCGTTCGCCTGCTTACGCGCACGACGCGAAGCGTGGCGCCGACGGAAGCCGGCGAGCGGCTCTACCAGTCGCTCGCCCCACGCTTCGAGGAGATCGAGGCCGATCTCGCGGGTCTGGTCGCCTTCCGAGACAAGCCCGCTGGCACGGTACGCATCACGCTGTCCGACCATGCGTTGCAGACGACGGTCTGGCCGAAGCTCGAGCCGATGCTCTGCGACTATCCCGACTTGCGCGTCGAGCTCTACAGCGACAACGGCATGCGCAACATCGTGGAGGAGCGCTTCGACGCCGGCGTGCGGCTTGGCGAGAGCGTCGACAGGGACATGATCGCGGTGCGGATCGGCCCCGACTGGCGGCTGGTGGCCATCGCCTCGCCGGAGTATTTCTCCCGCCGCCCAGTCCCGAGGATACCGCAGGATCTCGTCGGGCATGACTGCATCGGCCTGCGGCAGGCGACGTTTGGCGGGCTCTATGCCTGGGAGTTCGAGAAGAAGGGCCGCGAGCTTCGGGTCCGGGTCGATGGCCAGCTGACCTTCAACTCGACCCTGCCGATGATCGATGCGGCGCTAAGCGGCTACGGCATCGCTTATGTCCCGGAAAACCTCGTCAGCCGCCAC
Organism: Mesorhizobium sp. M1A.F.Ca.ET.072.01.1.1; assembly: GCF_004023325.1. NCBI lineage: Bacteria > Pseudomonadati > Pseudomonadota > Alphaproteobacteria > Hyphomicrobiales > Phyllobacteriaceae > Mesorhizobium > Mesorhizobium sp. M1A.F.Ca.ET.072.01.1.1. The sequence goes on from NZ_RZSF01000200.1 coordinate 4,174, forward strand.
ATCGCGGACGGGCGGCTGACGCTCGTGCTCGATGATTGGAGCCTGCCCTTTCCGGGCTATCACCTCTATTATCCGAGCCGGCGGCAGCTTTCTCCGGCGATGGCAGTCGTCGTCGAGGCGCTTCGGCATCGGAGTTGAGCCTGGGGCTGGGGGCGGCACGAGCGCCCAGCGCCTGGACGCCCATTGCAGGCTGAACTCGGCAATGCCCGACAAAAGATGCTTGACTCGCCCTGCCCCTTCCGGACAATTGCGTTGTCAGACATCTTACATACGAGAGGGAGGTTTCGTGAGGAGATTGATCGCTTGTTTCGCGCTGGCTGCCGGCGCGCTCGCATTCGTGTCGGCAGCGCGAGCGGGAGAAACCCTGGATCGCGTCACATCCAAGAAGGCCATGGTGGTCGCGACCAACAGCGGCTGGCCGCCGCAGAGCTTTCTCGACGAAAGCAACCAGTTGGTGGGGTTTGATATCGACGTCTCGAAAGAGATCGCCAAGCGTCTGGGCGTGGAGGTCAGCTTCGAGACGCCCGACTGGGCCACAATGACCGGCGGCCACTGGCAGGGCCGCTACGACCTCGGCGTCGGCTCGGTGACGCCGACCAAGGCCCGGGCCAAGGTGATCGATTTCGCCGGCATCTATTATTACAGCCCTTATGTTTATGTGGTCCACAAGGACAGCAAGGCGAAGTCCGTGAACGACCTGAACGGCAAGGTGATCGGTGTCGAAACCGCCACGACTTCGGAAGATTTCATCCGCCGTCAGCTGGAGATCGACGCTCCCGGCCTTCCGCCAGTCGAATACAAGCTGCAACCCGGCGAGATACGGACCTTTGCCGATTCCATGCTGCCATTCGACGATTTGAGACTTGGGGACGGCGTGCGGCTCGACGCAGTCATCGCTCCCGAGCAGACCGCCCAGAACGCCATAAAGAACGGGTATCCGCTGCGCATCCTTGAGGGCGACTACGCCTTCCGCGAGCCGCTGGTGGTGATCGCGGACAAGGGTGACGCCGAGTGGACCACCAAGGTCGGCGGCATCATCGACGAGATGAAAAAGGACGGCACGCTCGCCACGCTGACCACCAAATGGTACGGCAAGAACTACAGCGCCGACTGACGTTCTTCGCGGGCGGCTTTCAAGGCCGCCCGCTCTCATGCGATTCATCATGACCTATCCCGATACTTACTATCGCCGCACGCTTGCCGACGAGAAGGTCAGATCACCTTTGGCCGGTCTGGCCGAATGCGACACGGTCATTGTCGGCGGCGGACTGGCCGGTCTGACGACGGCGCTGCAGCTGGCCCGCGCCGGGCGCGAAGTCGTCCTGCTCGAAGCCGAGCGCGTCGGCTTCGGCGCCTCGGGCCGCAACGGCGGCTTCGTCAGCCCCGGCTTCGCCACCGGCAGCGACAATATCGCCGCGATGGCCGGCACCGCGGCGGCACAGAAGCTGCACCGATTGTCGATCGAAGGGGTCGAATTCGTGCGCCAGACGATCAAGGATCTCGACATCAAGACGGCAAAGCCTCGCCCCGGAATTATCGGCGTGCTTCGCCATGACGGCGGCGCCGAACTGAAGGCCCACGCCGAACGGCTGGCGCGGGATTTCGACTATCCGCTCGAATATCTCGAGCGTGACCAGGTGCGCGCGGTGCTGCAGTCCGAGCGCTACTATCAGGGCCTGCGCGACGCCAACGCCTTCCACATTCATCCGCTCAACTATCTGCGCTCCGTCGCCGAGGAGATCGAGCGGCTGGGCGGCAGGATCCACGAGGCGTCGAGCGCCGTCGAGGCGAGACTCGACGGCCCGCAAAAGACCATGCGCACAGCAAACGGCGAAGTACGCGCGCGGCAGGCGGTGTTCGCCACCGGCGGCTACACAGGACGGCTGCTCGGCCAGTTGAGGCGGGCCATGTTGCCGATTGCGACCTATGTGATGCTGAGCGAGGAGGCCCCGGAGCTCATCGCCAGCGCCATCGCGACGACCGACGGCATAGGCGATAGCCGCCGCGCCGGCGACTACTACCGCGCCGTGGAAGACGGGCGGCGGCTGCTCTGGGGTGGGCGCATCACCACGCGGGCCGCTTCGCCGGCGGCGCTGGCCAGGGAATTGCGCCGGGAGATGGTCGGAACCTATCCTCAGCTCGCTGCGCTCAAGACCGAACTCGCCTGGTCGGGGCTGATGGCCTACGCCCGGCACCTGATGCCCCAGATCGGACAGCTGCAGCCAGGCGTCTGGTATCTCACGGCGTTTGGCGGCCATGGCATCAACACCACCGCCATGGCCGGCAAGGTGGTGGCCGAGGCGATACTCGGCCAGTCGGACCGTTACCGGCTGTTCGAACGGTTCGGACTGACCTGGGCGGGGGGGCCGGTCGGGCTTGCCGCGGCGCAACTCACCTATTGGAAGCTACAGGCGCAAGATTGGTGGCGCGAACGCCCCCGCTGACCACAGGGAGATCGACAGGTGATCGGCAGACTGCTGCTCAATTATCCGGACGCCGCGCGTCGCATCGGCATGTGCCTGGCGCTCGCCGCGTTCGCTGCAGGCCTCTACGGGCTTGGCATCAAAGCCGACTGGATCGGCAAACTGGTTCCGAGCTCCCTCGAATGGCTTGCCGCCAATCCCGCGGCAGCGCGAGGCGTTTCGGCGGTGCTGATCGCGCTGATCGCGGCGGCCAACTGGAAAGCCCTGCAGCAACTCGGGCGCAAACAGCAGATCGTGGCGGTGTGGATCGAGCTGTTCGTGCTGCTGATGCTGTTCTTCTATTCCTTCGACCTGTCGTTCTCTTTCATTGCCAGGAAGATCGGCTTCCTCGTCTCGCAGGGCGTGGTGACGACGCTCTACATCTCCGCCATTTCGATCGCCATCGCCACGGTCATCGCCTTCATCGGCGCCATAGCCAAGCTCTCCAAGAACGGCGTCGTCTATGGCCTGGCAACGTTCTACACCTCGCTGTTCCGCGGGCTGCCGTTGCTGATGCAGATCTACATCATCTATCTCGGCCTGCCGCAGGTCGGCTACGTGATCGGGGCCGTGCCCGCCGGCATCATGGCGCTGTCGCTTTGCTACGGCGCCTACATGACCGAAATTTTCCGGGCCGGCATCGAAAGCATTCCGCGCGGCCAGACGGAGGGCGCCACCGCGCTTGGCCTCAGCCCCAACCAGACGATGTTCCTGGTGATCCTGCCGCAAGCGATGCGCGTCATCGTTCCCCCGACCGGCAACCAGTTCATCGCGATGCTGAAGGATTCCTCGCTGATTTCGGTGGTCGGCGTATGGGAGATCATGTATCTGGCGCGCACGCAGGGCCAGACCGAGTTCCGGCACATCGAGATGCTGATCACCGCCTCGATGATCTACTGGCTGCTGTCGATCGGGCTCGAATTCCTGCAGTCCCGCATCGAGGAACGGTTCGGGCGCTCGCTGAAGCGCTGAACTTCAGTGCGGCATTCCCTCCTGGGGGAAGCCGCCGAGATGGCAGCAGGTCAGCGCGGCGCGATCGCGGCCGCTTTCGAGACATTGCAACAGCGGCTTTTTGGCCAGCCAGGCGTGGAGAAAGCCGGCAATGAAACTGTCGCCGGCGCCGGTCGTGTCGACGACCTCGACCGGACGGATGCCGGTCTCGGCGCGCTCGCGGGCAGTGAACGCCATCGACCCCTCGGCACCGCGCATGACGACGGCGCAGCCTGCGCCGCGCGACAGAAGATCCGCCGCCATCGCCGCCGCGGCACCATAGGGTTCGCCGGTCGAGCAGAAGGCTATGCTCAGGCCCTCGACGCCGAGATTGGCCGGATCGGCGTTGACCGAAATGTCCTGCGAGACGCTGACGCCTGCCCGCGACAGGCGCCTGCGCAAGGCGCCGCCGTCATCCAGCCAGCCGATATGGACGTGATCCATCGCCTCCAGGATCGCAAGTTCGGCCTCGTGCGGCGCGTATCCGGCGCAGGCGCCGAAATCCTCGGCGGCGATCAGCCGCTCACCTGACGGCAACACTTTGATGTCGGTCCAGGCGGTGTTGCGGTCGCCGACGCGCAGGTGGTCGACCACGACCCGATTGGCTTCGAGCTCGGCGCGGGTGCGCTCGCCTTCGGCGTCGCGGCCGACGGCACCGAAATAGAAGCTCCTATTGCCAAGCCGGGCGAGCTGGACGGCGACGTTGAGCGCGTTGCCGCCGACCAGCGAGCGCCCGATCGGCAAGCCGAGGCGGTCAGTGCAATTGTCGCCGACGGCGGCAAATCGAAATTGAGCCGTCATATCCCCCTCTGCTACGCCATGAAGCGCTGCCGCTAAAGGCACGCGCTCAATAGGCTACGCGTTTATAGTAGCGGCGCGTCGTCAGCGGGTGGTTGCGGATCACCTCGAGATGAGCGCTGACGCGTTCGAGGGCGGTGGCCAGCACGACCGGCGAAACCAGCGCGCGCACGTCCGCAGAAATGCCGGGCAGTTCGAAGGCGGCCGTGTCGAGCACCGTCGTCTTGTCCGTGTAGTTAGCTGCGAAATTCTCGACCCGCTCGGCCAGCGGCCGGGCGCTGTCCTCGCCCTTGAAGAGAACAACGCTCACGTCTTTTTCCACCAGTTCCAGCGTGCCGTGGAAAAAATCGGAGGCATGCACCGGACGGGTCCGGATCCATTGCATCTCTTCCAGGATGCACATGCCGTAATACCAAGCCTGCGGCCAGACGTTCCCGGCGCCGGTTATGATGTGATAGTCGGAGGCGGCCAGGTTTTGGGCGAAGTCGGCGGCTTGCTTTTCATAGCTCCGCTTCACCTCCAGCAGCAATCGCGGCAACTGCGCCAACTCGGCGAAAATCCGCTCGGATTCGGCCAGCTCGCCGCGATGCTTCAGCACCGAAAGCGCAAAGAACAGCGACTGGAGGTAGAAGGACTCGCAGGAGGTGTCGTCTTCAGCGAAGTTGACGAAGACGTGGTCCCCGCCCCTGCCGAGCGGCGTCTCCTCATGCCCAACCAGCGCGATCACCGTCGCTCCGATCTCCTTGATCCTAGCCAGCAGCGCCACGCTTTCCTTGGTAGTGCCCGAGAGCGAAGGCAGCACGACGATCGACTTCTCGGTCAGGTGCACGGATTGGGCAAGCTGCAGCTCGGCAGTGATATCGACGAAGGCGGGAAAGCCGGACCGGCGCTGCAGCAATTGCGCGGCCGGATGCATCAGAATCGCCGCGCCGCCGGTGCCAAGGAAGAAGATGTTTTGTGCCCCGCCGGCGAGACATCGCGCAACGGCGGTTTCGATGCGCTCCCGCAAAGCCACCGCCCCCGATTGAATGCGTACAAATCGGGCTTCGTCGAAATTGAGCATCGTTCCCTCGATCGCTTCTGTTGTAAGACAACTGACATCTCCATGAGGGCATTTCAAGAGAAATCTTGCGGACCGGCTCCGGTCCATTTGGGTGTGCAGCATGTGAAGCGGCACGACATGCCCCGCTTGACCTAGCCGCGATTGTCCGACAACAAAAGGAGAGTTGGCACAATGGGGATAACGGACTTGGACGAGCCGCTTCGCGATGCGCGCACATTGGCGGTCCAGCTCCGAGACCGCCTTGCCGACCTGATCAGAAGCGAGGGGCTCAAGCCCGGCGACCGGCTGCCGACCGAGTCGCAGTTGACGCAGCGCTTCCGCATCTCGCGCCCTGCCCTGCGCGAAGCGCTGAAACTTCTCGAACAGGACGGCGTCATTTCCGTCACCCACGGCCTCGGCCGCTTTGTCACGGCGAGCTCTGCCGTGCAGGTCGACCGGCCGATCACGATGTTCGAAAGCGTGACCGACATGTCGCGCCATTATGGCTACGACACCATCAACAAGGTTCTGTCGATCGCCGAGGAAACGCCCGATCCGGTGATCCAGCAGCAATTGCGGCTGGCCGACGGAGAGCGCGTCATAAGGCTTGAACGGCTGCGGCTGCACAACGACGTGCCCCTGATCTACTCGCTGGATTACGTGCCGCGCGGCCTTTTACCCGGCCGCCTTTTCGACATCGAATGGAGTGGTTCGCTGCTCGCGCTGTTGGAGAAAAACCGCCATCAGCCGCGTATGTCGGCCGCCTCGGTTTCAGCCGTGACGCTGCCGGACGAAATCGTGCAACGCAACGACCTGCGCGATTTTGGGCCGGCGCTGCTCATTACGGAAACCTGTTTCGATGCGACCGGGACACCGGTCGTCTATGCCGCTGTCTATCATCGCGGCAGCCATTTCGCCTTCAGCTTCGCACGGCGGTGACGCCCAACGCCGGCGAGTTGGGCCGGCGACGGCGGTGTTCGCCGGGCGCTGCCGCATGGGAATTCAGTTCGAGAATAGCCTTCGAATAGGTCCTCTGGTTCACGCGTCCTTTTCTTAGGCCCTGGCCAACGCTCTGAGATCCCATTCCCTGTCCGGCAGTCGCACGCTGCGCGTCTGGCGGCGTGTTGGCGCTCATTTGCTTGTCGCCCTCGATCGAGACCGTCACCTCCCCGCCGGATCTCGAGAGCGCGTAGAGCTGTTCGCGGTGGCCCGGCAAGGAGAAGCTCATGGAATCCCGGTCGGCGGGCGCATCTGGCTTGCCGCAAACCTACGCCCGACGAGCCGCCTATCCCGGATCCTTAATTAGATTGCGCTCAGTCTCTAAATGGCATATAGATTTCGTACGCAATCTAAATATGGAGGCCGATCATGCGCGTGAGCCGCATTCAGGCTGAGAAGAACCGGCAGACCGTGATCGACGTGGCCAGCCGCCTTTTTCGGGAACATGGGTTCGACGGCATCAGCCTCAAGGATCTGATGAAGGGTGCGGGGCTGACCCAAGGCGCCTTCTACAAGCAGTTCGCGTCGAAGGAGGACTTGGTCGCACAGGCTTCCAGACGGGCGGTTGAGAGTACGGCTGCCCGATGGGCGACGGCGACCGCAGCCAATCCCCGCGATCCGCTTGGGGCGGTGATGGCATTCTACCTCAGCATGGGCCATCGCGAGCAAAGGATCGACGGCTGCCCGGTCGCGGCGCTCGGCTCGGATGCCGCCAGACAGGGGGCCGACGTGAAAGGATCGTTCGAAGCCGGCATCAAGCAGTATCTCGAAATCATCGGCCGGTTGATCGCCGCGACCGATGGCGAAGAGCCCAACAGCAAGGCCATGGCCATTCTTTCGACGATGGTCGGCGCGCTGACGTTGTCGCGCGTCGTCAACGACCCCGACCTCGCTCAGGCCTTTCTGGATGCGGCCACCGAACAGGTTCGCGACGCAGTCACGGCTTGAACGGCGCGGGACTGACGACCGGGATTGATAGGAGAATAGATGCGACGGATCGTTGTAACGGGCATGGGCGCGGTCACGCCGCTTGCGGCGGATGTCGAGACGTCCTGGTCGCGTCTCCTGGCCGGCCGCTCTGGTATCCGCAGGCTTGCGGACGAGGTGGTGGAAGATTTGCCGGCGAAGATCGGCGGCGTGGTTCCTTCCCTGGAGGATGATCCCCAAGCCGGCCTCGATCCGAACGGTTTCCTGGCGCCGAAGGATCAGCGCAAGGTCGACCGCTTCATCCTGTTCGCGCTGGCCGCTGCGGAAGAGGCGCTTGCCCAGGCGAGATGGAAACCGGCCTCGGAAAAGGATCGGGTTCGCACGGCGACGATCATCGCTTCCGGTGTCGGAGGTTTTCCCGCCATCACCGAGGCGGTCCGGACCGTCGACCAGCGCGGCGTTCGGCGCCTTTCACCGTTTACGGTGCCGTCTTTCCTGGTGAACCTCGCGGCTGGCCACATCTCGATCCGCTACGGCTTCAAAGGCCACATCGGCGCACCGGTAACCGCATGCGCCGCCGGCATCCAGGCGATCGGCGATGCGGCTCGCATCATCCGCGCCAATGAGGCCGATATCGCTTTGTGCGGCGGCACCGAGGCATGCATGAACACGGTCAGCCTGGGCGGCTTCGCAGCGGCACGCTCGCTTTCGACCTCCTTCAATCACCGCCCCGATCAGGCTTCTCGTCCGTTCGACATGTCGCGGGACGGGTTCGTCATGGGCGAAGGCGCCGGCATCCTGGTCATCGAGGAATTGAGCCATGCGCTGGCGCGCGGCGCGAAACCGCTCGCCGAGGTCGTCGGCTACGGCACCACGGCGGATGCCCATCATGTCACTTCCGGCCCCGAGGATGGCGATGGCGCGCGACGTGCGATGGAGATCGCGATTGCCCAGGCCGGCATCTCGCCACGCGAGATCCGCCACCTCAATGCGCATGCGACCTCCACGCCGGTGGGCGACCTGGGAGAAATCGAAGCGATCAAAAGGGTC
>NZ_RZSF01000201.1:0-12424 GCF_004023325.1 Mesorhizobium sp. M1A.F.Ca.ET.072.01.1.1
ATGTGCACCGGACCTGAGCTTTTGTGCCTCGACGAGCCGGCCGCCGGTCTCAATCCGAAGGAGTCGGCCTCGCTCAATGAACTGTTGATGGACATCAAGGACAACACCGGCACGTCGATCCTGCTCATCGAGCACGACATGTCGGTGGTCATGCAGATCTCCGATCACGTCGTGGTGCTGGAATACGGCCGCAAGATCTCCGATGGCAGCCCGCAGTCGGTCCGGACCGATCCGCGCGTGATTGCCGCTTATCTCGGCGTCGACGACGAGGAAGTGGAAGAGGTGCTGACCGAAGTCGGCGACGAGGATGTCATCGAGCAGCTCGATACCGGGCCTGATGCGGCTCACGGGCCGGGCAGTTCCGCCTCGATGATGGCGGGGCCGGTTTCCGATACTGTCGAACACGCGGACGAGGGCGAACGGGTCATGGTATCAAGAGGCGCCTCGAAAGCGGCTCAGGTCGATGCCAAGGCCAAAGCGCCAAGAAAGTCGTCCGAGCGGGCCACGGGCAAGCCGGCCGCGAAATCCTCGACAGCCAAGCCGCGCGGAGGGCGTAAGTAATGGCCGGCACAACGCTGCTCGATATCAAGGGCGTGCAGACCTATTACGGCAACATCCGCGCGCTGAACGGTGTCGACGTCACCGTCAACCAGGGTGAGATCGTGGCGCTGATCGGCGCCAACGGCGCCGGCAAGTCGACGTTGATGATGACGATCTTTGGCGCGCCGCGTGCGCGCAGCGGCTCCATCACCTTTGCCGGCAACGACATCACGCAGTTGCCGACGCACGAGATCGCGCGGATGCGCATCGCCCAGTCGCCGGAGGGACGCCGCATCTTTCCGCGCATGACGGTGATGGAAAACCTGCAGATGGGCGCCAGCCTCGACAACCTAAAACATTTTGACGAGGATGCCGAGAAGGTGTTTGCGCTGTTCCCGCGGCTGAAGGAGCGCATCGGCCAGCGCGGCGGCACGCTCTCGGGCGGCGAGCAGCAGATGCTGTCGATCGGCCGTGCGCTGATGGCCCGGCCGAAGCTGCTTCTGCTCGACGAGCCGTCCCTGGGCCTCGCGCCGCTGATCGTCAAGCAGATTTTCGATGCCATCCGCGAATTGAACCGGACCCAGGGGCTGACCGTGTTCCTGGTCGAGCAGAACGCTTTCGGCGCGCTGAAGCTCGCCAATCGCGGCTACGTCATGGTCAACGGCAATGTGACGATGAGCGGCACCGGCAAGGAGCTGCTCGCCAATCCGGAAGTGCGCGCCGCCTATCTCGAAGGCGGCCACCACTGAGTTCAGGAGACTTCATCATGCAGGGCATTCTCTACGAGGAAGCCTCGATCTGGCAGTTCCTGTTCGTCACCTGCCTGCTCGGCGGATGGGCGGCGTGGATGACCGGCAAGGCGAGCGCGCAGACCTGGCGCAGCTTCTTTCAGCTGTTCCTCTATATGCTCGGACTCGGCATCGGCATAAGGTTCATCCACCACGCGCTGTTCGACGGCACGATGTTTTCGCTGCACTACTATATCGTCGACACCATCGTGCTGATGATACTGGGCTTCCTTGGGTATCAATACACGCGCACGAACCAGATGGTCACTCAGTATAATTGGCTCTACGAAAGAGCCTCCTTATTGAGCTGGAAACCAAAGGGTTGACGTTCATGATCAACGCCGTTCCGGGGAATGAATTTGGCGTGACAAGTGCCTGAAAATCGGCATTCTATGCTTTCTGCGATAAGGGTGGGCATCGCATGAAAGTATCATCCACGCCCACTCCGTAAATGGGAGCGTTTCAATGAAAAAATCACTCTTGTCCGCCGTGGCGCTGACCGCGTTCATCGCGTTCAGCGGCAGCGCGTGGGCCGACATTCTGATCGGCGTCGCCGGTCCGATCACCGGTCCGAACGCGGCCTTCGGCGCGCAGCTGCAGAAGGGCGCCGAACAGGCGGTCGCCGACATCAACGCGGCCGGCGGAGTCCTCGGCCAGCAACTTAAGCTGAGTGTGGGTGACGACGTGTCGGATCCGAAGCAGGGCATCTCGGTCGCCAACAAGTTTGTCGCCGACGGCATCAAGTTCGTCGATGGCCACTTCAATTCGGGCGTCTCAATTCCTGCGTCGGAAGTCTATGCCGAGAATGGCATCCTCGAAATCACGCCGGCCGCGACCAATCCCAAGTTCACCGAACGCGGCATGTGGAATACGTTCCGCACCTGCGGACGCGACGACCAGCAGGGCAAGGTTGCCGGCGACTATGTCGCCAAGAACTTCAAGGACACCAAGATCGCGCTCATCCATGACAAGACCCCTTATGGCCAGGGCCTTGCCGACGAAACCAAGAAGGCTCTCAACGCCAATGGCGTCAACGAAGCCATGTATGAAGGCATCAATGTCGGCGACAAGGACTTCTCGGCGCTCATCGCCAAGATGAAGGAAGCCGGTATCTCCGTCGTCTACTATGGCGGCCTGCATACGGAGGCCGGCCTCATCATCCGCCAGCTCGCCGACCAGGGCCTCAAGGCCCAGTTCATGTCGGGCGACGGCATCGTGTCGAACGAGCTCGCCTCGATCGCCGGCGACGCCGTCCAAGGCACGCTGATGACGTTCGCGCCGGATCCGCGCAAGAACCCGAACGCCAAGGAGCTCGTGGAGAAGTTCCGCGCTGCCGGTTTCGAACCGGAGGCCTACACGCTCTACTCCTACGCCGCGATCCAGATCATCGCTGCGGCCATCACGAAGACCGGCTCCGCCGACGATGCGCAGAAAGTCGCCGAGACGATCAAGTCGGGCGGCCCCTGGAAGACCGCCATCGGCGACATTGGTTATGACTCCAAGGGCGACATCACCCGCCCGGACTATGTCATGTACACCTGGAAGAAGGGCGAAGACGGCAAGTACTCCTACTTCGAGCAATAAGCCGGCAAAGAAGAGCCGACTTTCCGAGATGCCCGGCGCTGAGCGCCGGGCATTTTTTGTTGGCCGGGCATCCAGCATGCCATCCTGTCCCCGCCAAGTCCGACGGCGTTTGTCGTCCACGCGCTCGAGGCCATTGCGAAGGTTTGGCGCAAACAAACGATTTAAATCGATTGAAGTGTCGCGCTATTTTGTTTGCGCTGCAGCATTTTCAAGCTAATCATTGCGCCGGTTCACCTCACCTTCCGCTACTGGAGCCCAGTCCTTGGCAATCACGAAGATCCTCGTCGCCAACCGGTCCGAAATCGCCATCCGCGTCTTTCGCGCGGCCAACGAACTAGGCCTCAAAACCGTGGCGATCTGGGCGGAAGAGGACAAATATTCGCTGCACCGCTTCAAGGCCGACGAAAGCTACCAGGTCGGGCGCGGTCCGCATCTCACCAAGGACATGGGTCCGATCGAAAGCTATCTGTCGATCGACGAGGTGATCCGCGTCGCGCGCCTCTCGGGTGCCGATGCGATCCACCCCGGCTACGGCCTGTTGTCGGAAAGCCCCGAATTCGCCGAGGCCTGCGCTGCCGCCGGCATCACCTTCATCGGGCCGAAGCCAGAGACGATGCGCCGGCTCGGCAACAAGGTGGCGGCGCGCAACCTGGCGATCGAGGTCGGCGTGCCGGTCGTGCCCGCCACCGATCCGCTGCCCGACGATATGGACGAGGTGAAAAAGCTCGCCGCGGAAATAGGCTATCCGGTGATGCTCAAGGCCTCGTGGGGTGGCGGCGGCCGCGGCATGCGCGCCATCCGGGCTGAAGCCGACCTCGCGCGCGAAGTCATGGAAGGTAAGCGCGAGGCGAAGGCCGCCTTCGGCAAGGACGAGGTCTATCTCGAAAAGCTGATCGAGCGCGCCCGCCATGTCGAGGTGCAGGTGCTGGGCGACACGCAGGGCAATGCCGTGCATCTGTTCGAGCGCGACTGCTCTATCCAGCGCCGCAACCAGAAGGTCGTCGAACGTGCGCCGGCTCCCTACCTCAGCGAGAAACTGCGCGAGGAACTCTGCGGCTACGCGCTGAAGATCGCGCGCGAGACCAGCTATATCGGCGCCGGCACCGTCGAGTTCCTGCAGGACGCCGACACCGGCAAGTTCTATTTCATCGAGGTCAACCCGCGCATCCAGGTCGAGCATACGGTCACCGAGATGGTGACCGGCATCGATATCGTAAAGGCGCAAATCCACATCCTCGACGGCTTCGCCATCGGCACGCCGGAATCCGGCGTGCCGGCGCAGAAGGACATCAAGCTCAACGGCCACGCCCTGCAGTGCCGCATCACCACCGAGGACCCGGAACACAATTTCATCCCCGATTACGGGCGCATCACCGCATATCGCGGCGCCACCGGCTTCGGCATCCGCCTCGACGGCGGCACCGCCTATTCGGGCGCGGTCATAACCCGGTTCTACGATCCGCTGCTCGAAAAGGTGACGGCCTGGGCGCCGACGCCGGCCGAGACGATCGCGCGCATGAACCGGGCATTGCGCGAGTTCCGCATCCGCGGCGTCGCCACCAATCTCACCTTCCTCGAAGCGATCATCAACCACCCGAGCTTCGCCGACAATTCCTACACCACCAAGTTCATCGACACGACGCCGGAGCTGTTCGAGCAGGTCAAGCGGCAGGACCGCGCCACCAAGCTGCTCAACTATCTCGCCGACGTCAGTGTCAACGGCCACCCCGAGACGCGCGGACGGCCAATGCCGAAGGCGGATGCGGCGGCGCCTGTGGTGCCCTATCTCAACGGCAAGGTGCCGGACGGCAGCAAGCAGCGGCTCGACGCGCTTGGGCCTCAGAAGTTCGCGGCATGGATGCGCGAGCAAGCCCAGGTGCTCGTTACCGACACGACGATGCGCGACGGACACCAGTCGCTGCTCGCCACCCGCATGCGCACCTACGACATCGCCGGCATCGCCGGCACCTATGCGCGGGCGCTGCCGCAACTGCTCTCACTGGAATGCTGGGGCGGCGCCACCTTCGACGTCGCCATGCGCTTCCTCACCGAGGATCCGTGGGAGCGTCTGAGCAGAGTGCGCGAGGCAGCCCCCAATCTTCTGCTGCAGATGCTTCTGCGCGGCGCCAACGGCGTCGGCTACACCAACTATCCCGACAATGTCGTGCAGCATTTCGTCAAACAGGCAGCTGCCGGCGGCGTCGACCTGTTCCGCGTCTTCGACTGCTTGAACTGGGTCGAGAACATGCGCGTCGCGCTGGACGCGGTGGGTGCCGAGGGCAAGCTGATCGAAGCGGCGATGTGCTACACCGGCGACATACTCGATCCGGCGCGCGCCAAATACGACCTGAAATATTATGTCGGGCTGGCGAAGGAACTGGAAGCGGCCGGCGCGCATATCATCGCCGTCAAGGACATGGCGGGCCTGTTGAAGCCCTCGGCGGCGCGCGTGCTGTTCAAGGCGCTGCGCGAAGAGACCGACCTGCCGATCCATTTCCACACGCATGACACCTCCGGCCTGTCGGCGGCGACGGTGCTGGCGGCGGTCGAGACCGGCGTCGACGCCATCGACGCGGCGATGGATTCGTTCTCCGGCAACACCTCGCAGCCTTGCCTCGGCTCGATCGTCGAGGCGCTCAAGGGCACCGAGCGCGACCCCGGCCTCGACCCGCAGTGGATCCGCCACATCTCGTTCTATTGGGAAGCGGTGCGCAACCAATACGCCGCTTTTGAAAGCGACCTCAAGGGACCGGCCTCGGAAGTCTATCTGCACGAGATGCCGGGCGGCCAGTTCACCAATCTCAAGGAACAGGCGCGCTCGCTTGGGCTCAAAACCCGCTGGCACGAGGTGGCGCAGGCCTATCACGACGTCAACCTGATGTTCGGCGATATCGTCAAGGTGACGCCGTCGTCGAAAGTGGTCGGCGACATGGCGCTGATGATGGTGAGCCAGGACCTCACGGTCACCGATGTCGAGAACCCGGCGAAGGACATCGCCTTCCCGGACTCGGTCGTCTCGATGCTGCGCGGCGATCTCGGCCAGTCGCCGGGCGGTTGGCCGCAAGCGCTGCAGAAGAAGGCGCTGAAGGGCGAAAAGCCGATCACCGTCCGGCCGGGCTCGCTGCTCAAGCCGGCGAACCTCAAGGCCAGCCGCAAGGAGATCGAGGAGAAGCTCGAGCGCAAGCTCACCGAGTTCGAATTCGCCTCCTGGCTGATGTATCCGAAAGTCTTCACCGACTTCGCCGCCGCTCAGGAGACCTATGGCCCGGTCAGCGTGCTGCCGACGCCGACCTATTTCTACGGCATGAAGTCGGAAGACGAGATCTTCGTCGACATCGAGAAGGGCAAGACCCTGGTGATACGCTGCCAAGCGTTCGGCGACGTCGACGAAAAAGGCATGGTCACCGTCTTCTTCGAGCTCAACGGCCAGCCGCGTCGCGTGAAGGTGCCGGACCGCGCGCATGGCGCTTCGGCCGCCAAGGCGCGGCGCAAGGCCGAGCCGGGCAACGAGGCGCATGTCGGGGCGCCGATGCCGGGCGTGGTGTCGGCTCTTGCCGTGGCGCCAGGCCAGGCGGTCAAGGCGGGCGACGTGCTGCTCTCGATCGAGGCGATGAAGATGGAGACCGCGTTGCACGCCGAGCGCGACGGCGTGGTGGCAGAGGTGCTGGTCAAGGCCGGCGACCAGATCGATGCGAAGGATTTGCTCATCGCCTTTGGCTGAATGTGCTGATGTTCAGGTGAGGCCGGCCTGCAAACGCCGGCTTCCTGGGGTTCCGGCCTTCGCCGCCGAAGCACTCACCAGGCACGTCGCAGTTAAGGCTACGGCCAGCTTAGGCCCGTGCCCACGTACTTCAAGCATGCTCGGCTCCGGTTCTCGGAACAACCGTTCTCGCCGCTTCGCGCCCGTCTTCGACTCCGGCTCGGCCTGACCAGAATCTCAGCACAGCCTGGGGTGCTCCAACCCTTCATGCCGCATCGATAATGTCTTGACCCGCCGCGCCTGCTCGGGCATCGAACCCGCTCCAATTTTGCCGGGCGGGAATCGCCGTGGCGCAAAAAAACGCGGAGAGAAAAAATGGCCGACGAGATCACCGAGACCAGCCAGACTGTAGCCGCCGGCCAGCTGCGCGCCATCATCGAGCGCATCGAGCGGCTCGAGGAAGAAAAGAAGACGATTTCCGACGACATCAAGGACGTCTATGGCGAGGCCAAGGGCACCGGCTTCGACACCAAGGCGATCCGCACCATCGTCCGGCTGCGCAAGAAGGATCAGGCCGAGCGCCAGGAGGAGGAGTCGATCCTCGATCTGTACAAGGCCGCGCTCGGCATGGTCTAAGGCTCGCGGCTAGAGCAGTTCAGCGTTTTGATGGAATCGCTGAACTGCTCCAACCATTTGCTTTTGCGCAATTCCGGACGGAAACCGTTACACTTCCTGGAATTGCCTCTAGGGACGGCCATGAGTGAGTTCGACTTCGGCGGCCATCGCGCTTCGGAGTTCCGGCATCGCGGGTTCTGGGCGCTGTTCGCCGAACGGCACCCGGAAGAAAGGGCGCGGCTGGCGCGACGCGGGCCATGGTTCTGGCAGCGCGGAATGCCGGAGTTCGCCCTGGTGCTGTCCATGTATGTCGCGCCAAGCGAGAACGTGGTCGGCGTCTTCTTCGGCCGCAACGAGAAGCTCGGCGCGACGGAGGTCTGGACGCGGCTGATGCCATTCCAACCGGCGATCGAGGCGCGGCTGAAGCTCAGGCCGGAGCAGAGCGCGCAGAATCTCGGCATAAATTCGCAGTGGCGGGTCAACTGCTTTGCCGAGGACAATTGGCCGGCCATGGCCGACTGGCTGGCGACGGAATGCTCGCGCTTCGAGCAAGCCGTCACCCAAGTGCTGAGGCAGGAGTAGAGCACAGATGGTTGCCGGCTTCTTCCGCTCGCGCTGGCAAGGCATTGTGCCGCTCGACCGGCTGTTCTGGCGCGACATGCTGCTCGCCGGCTCGGCGATCAACATCGCTTCGTCCGGGCTGGCGCTTGTCCTGCTTGGGCTGAAGCTGCCGCTCTGGCTGGTGCTCACGGTGCATTTCCTTCCCGCCCCCTACAACATCTTTCTCGCCCTTGCCGTCTGGCGGACGGCGGAAACGGCCGGCGGGTTCAAGGCGCAGTTGATGATGCTGGGCTCGGCGCTCTGGCTGATCGCGACGGTCGTCGTCTGAATCGAAAAAGGGCGGCCGAAGCCGCCCTTACAAAGCTACCACGAACTGGCTGTCAGGCCGCCGGCTCGAAGCGCAGCGACACGCCGTTGATGCAATAGCGCAGGCCGGTCGGCGGCGGACCGTCCTCGAAGACATGGCCGAGATGGCTGCCGCAACGCGAGCAGTGGCACTCGGTGCGGACCATGCCGTAGCTGCGGTCGACGGTGGTCTCGATCGACCCCGGGACCGGATCGTTGAAGCTCGGCCAGCCGGTTCCGCTCTCGAACTTCAGCTTGGATTCGAACAGCGGCTGGTCGCAGCCGACGCAGAAGAAAGTGCCGGCGCGCTTCTCGTAGAGCAGGGCGCAGCTGCCGGGACGCTCGGTACCGTGGTTGCGCATGACGGCATACTGCTCCGGCGTCAGCCGGGCGCGCCACTCGGCATCGGTGCGGGTGACGGGATAGGCGTGGGTGTCCATGAAATCTCCTCGGCCTTGGCGGCTCGTTGTTGGTTGGCATGTCATGTTCGCACGAAGATAGGTGTTTGTTACACCACTGACCAGCGCTGGGACTGACAACGCAATCGCCGCTGGTTTCCGCGAATTACTGTCACACTCAATGCTTCCTCGATAGCTGCTTCGTTGCCGCTTCGAGCCCGGCAAGCGTCAGCGGGAACATGCGGCCGCCGAAGATGTCGCTGATCATCGCGATGGAATGGGTGTAGCGCCAGTTCTTCTCAGCCTCAGGGTTCAACCAGACCGCGTTCGGCCACTGCTGCAGCAGCCGACCGAGCCAGACGCCGCCGGCCTCCGGGTTCCAGTGCTCGACCGAGCCGCCGGGACGCGCAATTTCGTAAGGGCTCATCGAGGCGTCGCCGACCACGATCACCTTATAGTCCGGCCCATATTTGTGGATGAGGTCGAAGGTGGGGATCGTCTCGGCCAGGCGGCGGCGATTGTCCTTCCAGACGCGCTCGTAAAGACAGTTGTGGAAGTAGTAATACTCGAGCTGGCGGAATTCGGCCCGCGCGGCGGAGAACAGCTCCTCGACGGTTTTGACGTGACCATCCATCGAGCCGCCGACGTCGAAGAACATCAGGAGCTTCACCGCGTTGCGCCGCTCCGGCCGGGTTCTCACGTCCAGATAGCCGTGCTCGGCGGTGGCGTGGATGGTGCCGGGCAGGTCGAACTCTTCCTCGGCGCCCTCGCGCACCCAGCGCCGCAGCCGCTTCAGCGCCACCTTGATGTTGCGGGTGCCGAGCTCGATCGCGTCGTCGAAGTTCTTGAACTCGCGCTTGTCCCAGACTTTCACTGCGCGACGGTGGCGACTTTCGTGCTGGCCGATGCGCACGCCTTCCGGATTGTAGCCATAGGCGCCGAAGGGCGAGGTGCCGCCGGTGCCGATCCATTTCGAGCCGCCCTGGTGCCGGCCCTTCTGCTCCTCCAGGCGCTGCTTCAGCGTCTCCATCAGCTTGTCGAAGCCGCCCAGCGCCTCGACCAGCTTCTTCTCCTCGTCGCTCAGGTGCTTTTCGGCGAGCCGGCGCAGCCATTCCTCGGGAATGTTGGCGACGTCGACAGCGTCCGGGCCGGCGAGCGCTTCGACGCCCTTGAAGACATGCGCGAACACCTGATCGAAACGGTCGATGTGGCGCTCGTCCTTCACCAGGGCCGAGCGCGCGAGGTAGTAAAAACCCTCGACGTCGTAGTCGACCAGCCCAGCTTCCAGGCCTTCCAGCAGCGACAGATACTCCCGGAGGGAAACGGGAACCCGCGCGGCTTTCAGTTCAAGGAAGAAGGGGATGAACATCGCCAGACGGCTATCTCTGCCCCTCGATCTTTTCACGCGCGGCACTCGCAATGAAGGCAGAGCGCGTCAGGCCCCGGCGGCTGGCTTCAGTATCGATCGCCGCAAGCAGACCAGCGTCCAACGACAGGTTTGCCCGGACTGACCGACCGGAGTCGATCAGCAGCGGGATCATGACGGCAGACTCGCCTGCGGCGCTATCGATCTCACCTGATCGTAACAAGTCCGCCACCGTTCGTGCTTCGGGTAACGAGACGTGCTTTGCCAACCGAGTTTCGGCCCATTCGCGTATCGCCGATGTTGCATCGGCAATCGCCTCCTCGGGGCTGGCGCCGCCGCCATGGCAGCCCGGGAGGTCGGGGAC
Source organism: Mesorhizobium sp. M1A.F.Ca.ET.072.01.1.1 (assembly GCF_004023325.1). Lineage (NCBI taxonomy): Bacteria > Pseudomonadati > Pseudomonadota > Alphaproteobacteria > Hyphomicrobiales > Phyllobacteriaceae > Mesorhizobium > Mesorhizobium sp. M1A.F.Ca.ET.072.01.1.1. The sequence continues at coordinate 10,262 of NZ_RZSF01000201.1, forward strand.
CCGGATTCCCCAGACATTATCTGCGCCGTCCAGAACTCCGATATAATGCGTCATGCGATCAGGCCTCAAATCCATCCGGCGAGCTTGGCGATCGAGCGTGCAACGCCCGGAGATTGCTCGCGGTGCCGCGGCACGATGATGGTCACATCCGGTTTTCCCGGGTGCTCGTATTTGTCGTGCTTGCCGCCTCCGACGCTCGACCAGCCGTCGCGCAAAAGCCGCGCTATGATCTAGCGCGTGTTAGTCTCAATCAGCGGCACGGCGGCTTTCCAATGCGCAATATATTGCGCAGCTGGACCGGTTTCAACCGTTTCACAACAGATCGTACTCGATGAAGCCCGTGCGCCGCGCCACATGGTCGTACAGCCGGCGCGCGGTGGCGTTGGTCTCGTGCGTCATCCAGTAGACGTTCTTCACGCCGATCTTGCCGGCCTCGTCCTGCACCGCTTTGATCAACGCCGCGCCGATGCCCTTGCCGCGCACTTCGGGGTCGGCGAACAGATCCTGCAGATAGCAGGTGTTGACCTCGGACCAGCAGGAGCGGTGGTAGAGATAGTGGGTCACGCCGACGGCCTTGCCCTCAAGCGTGGCGATAAAGCCTTTCGGCTCGAACTCGCCAGGCGTGAACAGGCGCTTCCAGGTGACGTCGTAGACCTCGTCCGGCAGCTTGGTCTCGTAGAAGGTGAGGTAGGCGGTCCATAGCCGGCGCCAGTCGGAGCGGTCGGACTGGGCAAGCGGGCGGACGGTGATCTCAGACATGTTTTCCTCCAACGTTTTGGTCGGAAGCTGCGGCAACCGCCGCCTGTCGGCAACGGTCCACAGACGGACAAAGCGCTATTGCTGCCAAGCCTATTGCTGGCGCCTGGCCATGAAGGCCAAGCGTTCGAAGAGGTGCACGTCCTGCTCGTTCTTGAGCAGCGCCCCATGCAGCTTCGGCAACATATTCTTCGGATCGGCGCGCAGATCCTCCGGCGCGATGTCGTCGGCGACCAGCAGTCGGATCCAGTCGAGCGCTTCGGAGGTAGATGGTTTCTTCTTCAGCCCGGGCACGTCGCGGATCTCGTAGAACTGGGTAAGCGCGGCCCGCACGAGATTCTGCTTGATGCCGGGATAATGCACGTCGACGATCCGGTGCAGCGTCTCGATATCGGGGAAGCGGATGTAGTGGAAAAAGCAGCGGCGCAGAAAGGCGTCCGGCAGCTCCTTCTCGTTGTTGGAGGTGATGATGACGATCGGCCGAAATTCGGCGCGGATGGTCTCGCCGGTCTCGTAGACGAAGAACTCCATCCGGTCGAGTTCCTGCAGAAGATCGTTGGGGAATTCGATGTCGGCCTTGTCGATCTCGTCGATCAGGAGAACGACCTTTTTCGGTGCCGCGAAGGCGTCCCACAGCTTGCCGCGTTTGATGTAGTTCTTGATGTCGCTGAACCGGTCGTCGCCGAGCTGGCTGTCGCGCAGCCGCGAGACGGCGTCATACTCGTAGAGGCCCTGTTGCGCCTTGGTGGTCGATTTGACATTCCATTCGATGAAATCGAGGCCGAGCGCCGCCGCCACTTGACGGGCGAGTTCGGTCTTGCCGGTGCCCGGCTCGCCCTTGACCAGCAACGGTCGCTCCAGAGCGATCGCGGCGTTGACCGCCACCATCAAATCCTTATCGGCGACGTAAGCCGCGGTGCCTTCGAAACGCATTTCTTCTCCTGATCGTTGGGCCGCGACCCTAAGGACGCTGGCCAGGCTGTGCAAGGCATGGCAACGCCGCAAGGCTCATGACGCAGATTTGCGGCCGCTTGGAGCGGTGTCCTTCTGGCGCTCGGTCAACCATGGGCCTATATTGGTTTTGGCGGTCTGCGCTTCCCGGCAGGAGAAACTTATCCCCGGGGCCTTATCGATCCTTAGGGAGCTGTCCCTGGGAAGACCCGTGGGTTTTCTCACACGGCGCCCACCTACTTTGTAGGCACCCGGGATCGACCTCTCCACCGGTTGTGTGGATCGCCACTCTCCCGTTTTTGAATTTGATGCGGTAGAAAGCGTCGCTCCTGCAACTTCGTCCGGATACGACCTTTTCTAACGTCTGCGCATGACCTCATCAAAAGACCTGAAAAAACAGCTTCGCAAGGAAGCTCTGGCGCGGCGGGATGCGCTGGACGAATTCTGGCGCTGTCT
>NZ_RZSF01000202.1:0-12331 GCF_004023325.1 Mesorhizobium sp. M1A.F.Ca.ET.072.01.1.1
CTGCGGGACCATCTCGCGCTCAGGCAGAGGCTCGCCGGCGGCGTAAAGATGTTCGGGCAGATTATCGCACTGCGCGACATCGAAGACGGTGAAGCGCTTCAGGAAGGGCACCGCCTGCGGTTCGTCGCCATCGGTGTCGGCGCGTTGCTTTTCGTTCTTGGGAACAAAGCGGTCAGCGTGAACGATGGTGGTGCCGTGCTCGCCCTTCCTGACATTGCCGCCAAGCGAAAGCGCCTGCCGGAAGGTGAGCCAGTTCTGGCTGGGGAAACCGCGCTCGATGACCGCGCCCCACAGGATCAGGATATTGATGCCGGAATATCGGCGCTGGGTGGCCGCATTCCGCGGCAGGCCGAGGCCTGTCCTTGCCCTGCCCCACGGCTTGACCCATGGCACGGTGCCGCGCTCCAGTTCGGCAATGATGCGGTCGGTGATTTCCTGATAAAGGCTGGCGCCGGTGCGCCCGCCACTGTCTGCGCCAGCCTGTCGGCTGCCGCAACGTTTGTTGTTTGCACGCATCGTGATGTCCTCCGCTCTACAATCGCGCGCCCTCCCCGGAAGCGGGGTGGGCGGCAAAAGCGACCGGAAAGGCCCGCCGTCGGAGGCGGACTGCATCAGCAGGACCGGAACGGAGTGGAGGACCCGAAAGCGACAAGCGAAGGGTTGCGGGACGCCGCGGCGGGCCTAGAAGGGAGTGCTGCCCACCCTGCGCCAGGGGGAAGGCCACAATAGAAAGACGCCGGCCGACAGGCCGGCGACCGTCAGCAGCCGAAGGCTGCCCCGCGCCAGGGGGCGATGCCGCAGGGCCAAGACCGCCTGAGCTTGCCGAAGAAAAGCGGGCTCGGTTCACGAGCACCCGGCCAGCGACTTCAGGCGCGGGCGCTCAGGATTGTTGTTGGCGCCCACGGCAGCTGGATGACCGCAACAAGATTACGAGGAGCGACAGCAAAGCCAGCTGCCACAAACGGCACGCTCCGGCAACAACAGCGTGGCCGGTCTACAGATGCTGCCCCGCACGAGAGCCAGCACGCTTTGAGCGCGCATCGGCGATGCAAGCGTTGCAAGCTGGCCATGTCCACAAGGTCGGCGACCACTATATCGCCGACCACCAACGCGGGCGTACCGTCTAAGTGCAGACCTTTCGCGAGTGCGCGGACCGCGCATTTCATCTGCGATGGCCGGATCTTGCATTCCCGCTTGAGCTGCTCAACGTCAAGGCCTACACGCGCTGCGATCTTGAGAGTGACCCTTCAACTGGGGGAAATCATAAGGGCGCGGTGGAATTCGTCGAACTTTCCCTGTTTTCTCGAGGCGAGTGCGGCGAAGGCTGGGAATTGGGAATCCGGTCCCAGGACCGGGAACTGTTTGATCACAAGCTTCAGATTGGGTTCATGCTTGAAGGCTTTTTGGTAGTTGATATCAGCCAGTCTGCAATGCGGACAGTTGTGGTAGTCATTGAATATGACCAGAACGGCATCGCCTTGCGGGTTGCCGGCGATTGGCGAAGGAGATCGTTGTCGAATGCGCCGCTCCACTTTTGCCTGTCGGTCGACCACGCCTGCCGGTGCAGGTTCGCGCTATATTGGCTCGCCAGCAAGGCGAGGAGTAAAAGAAGAGCTGCGACAGTGATGGCAGTCGGCTTAGACATGAGTCTCCAATCCATGGACGGCGTGGCAGCAACGGCCGCCTTTTTGGTGTAAAATGGGTCAGTTTTGATCGTGCCCCGCAGTTGCTACAGGCGCACAGGTGCCGGTGCGATCTGGCGGTTTCTCAAATACGGCTTTGCGCCATCGGGTCCACCCCAATAGCTGAGCGTCGTTCGCACGGGGAATTGTGTTCACCACGCCGGGCGACTTGACCGTCCACCGCCGGAGCGCTGAACGGTCCGCTAGTGAGGCGCTCCCCGAATCGTCGTTTATCCCGCTCGCCCCGGACCGGGTGACAGCCAGCGTTGCCGCTACGCTGCGGAGAAAAACCGTCAGCGCGTGGCATTCGGACATAAGCTGATCGACGCCAAGAATAAGCCCCACGGAGGTGACCGGTGCGGCCGGAACAAGAAAGAGCGTTGCAGCCATTGTGACGAGGCCTGCACCGGTAATGCGGGTTGTTCCGTTCGAAGGGAACAATGCGACAAACAGCATGAGGATCCGGCAGCCGATCGGGAGATCAGTTTTCGTCGCTTGGGCGATGAAAAGGGCGGCGAGCATCATATTCGTGCCGTCCAGATTGAATGGAATGAGACCCACGACCGAATGCGTGGCGCCGGCCCTTTCCATCTTCTCCATGAGCGAGGCCAGCGCGGCCTCTGAGGAGGACATTGCGAGCAGCAGCTCGTCCTTGATGTATCGGACGAGAGAGAAGAGCGAGCGGCCGTTGTAGCGGCAGACCGCGCCGAACAGGACCGAGAGGAACAAGACTTGCAGGATGTCGCCTTCCGCGAAGGCATTGGCAATCGTTGACGGGATGATGTTCATCAGGAAGCTGGTCACGGACTGCTCGTGAGCCGTGGCCACATAGCCCTTAACGGCTTGGACATCGAGCGAGGCCGGATCGATGTTGAGGCCGGCGCCAGGCTGAACGATATTCGCGACAATCAGCCCGACAACAAAAGCGAGCGTCGAAAAGGTGAGAAAATAGACCATCGCCTTGGCGGCAACTCGGCCGACCTTCTGCAGATCGCTCATGCCGGCAATGCCGGTCGCCATTGTCAGGAAGATGACAGGTACGGTGATTATCTTGACGACATCGACGAAGGCATCGCCGAGCGGCTTCAGGCTGTGGCCGGTCTCCAAATGGAAATAGCCGATTGCGGCACCCAGGATTATGGCGGCAAGTACCTGCACGTAGGTCCGGGCAAAATGGCGCTTGCGGGGCGCTGCGATCGCGCGGGGAACTCTTGGAACCAACACCGTCTCTCTCCTTGACCGGATCGGGGTGGGGCTCCTCCCTCTCCCATGCAGTGCTCCGGTCGAACGCTGCGCCCACTTCGGCGCAAACGATGTGCCAAATAGCAAAGAGGGGAAAACGCGCAGGACCTCACGCAATGCTTGCGATTCGCTCTCCCACACTCGTGCAGTGGTTGCCTGTCGCAACTATGGAAGGGTCGATTCTTGGGAACTCCAAAGGCCGCTCTTTGCGTCGAGCAGCTTGGCTGCCTGGAAGGTTCCCTCTTTGCCTTGCGGTCTGCGAGCTGAGTCCAGATCGTCATCATTTGGCTGCGCGCCGCACGGGGCTCGAAAGATTCAATCGAGGACGGGTCCTCTTGGAAAACGGGGGCAGCGTTGGTCAAGCCCTTCCACCCTGCTGTCCCAATGGTGTTCAGAAGCTCAGTTCACGATCAAGCGATGGATCAGCGTCATCTGGCGTTTGCGCCATCGCGGCGGCGTTGCAACGGGTCTGCCAAAGATGAGAAGGCCGCGAGGCAGGGTCCGAGACCTAGACTCCAACCTCATAGCGCGCTCGGCTCGCGTTCGGAAGGTTCGAACCGCAGCACGATCAGGTGGCGACACCGTTGGTCGGAACCGGAACCCGACGAATGATCGTTCGTGACCGACATCTGTGAACAAGCAGTATGTGTCATTGCAATCACCACCCGTTGCGCGGAAATGCCCATATGGCCGTGAATGAACTGGATTTGGTGATTTTCCAGATGGCGGTGGAAAGCGTCCGCTTGCTCTCTTCAAGCTTTGATGAGAAGGCGGCTGAGATAGCCACGAGGAGCCGTGGTAGCCTTCTTTTTGACGTGCGGGTGGACGGTGACCTGGAGGTCCAGCGAGTCGCAGCCATTGGATATCCAGGCGACAAGATCGGTGTGGTGGCATTGGACCGAGAGGGCCTTGTTAGCTGTTGTTGCCTAGTCAATGGCACCTTCTCACCTTTCATTGCACCGTTGGAGAACTGGACCAGCATGCCCCTTTCGATGCAGGCCCAGATCGATGTCACAGGCTATGCGAGGCTCCTTCTGGCCGCCTTGCGAAATGCTGGACATATGCTGGACAGGTAGCATCGCGATGATGTCTGTGATGAGATGGTGCAAACGGCTGGATGAGGCGATCGCTTGCTGGCAGCTTTGGCAACAAAGCGATCGGTGAGTTCGCAATGCTGGAACACGTCCTTTAGACTCTGCAGTTAAGTTAGCGGACTACCATCTGACGAATGCCCTCTGACAGTCTGCATGGCGCGGCATGCCCTCTTAGGAATGCAGCCGTGGTTCTACACCATCGGCTGTTTTTGTGTCGAAGGCGACGGGCACGCCATGAACGAAGGAAGCGGCCGCCAACAGTTCCTCCAACTCGCGGTCGGTGGCCTTGCATGCCGGCATTAGTGTTCGGATGGCGCGGATCGCCTGCGCCATGGAGAGAAAGCGGACCCTTCCCCTGGAAAGGACATAGGCTTCTGCGGCTTTTTCGACGGTGACGGTGTGAAACGAATTGGTCATGACGAATTCCTCCCTGAACCCTGACCAACCCGACTTATGGCACGAATTCGACCGCCTTCAAGCCTATGTCCGATTGCGGACAATAGCTGCGATTCGTTCAAAACCGCTGATGCTTTTGGGCGACCTGGTGAGGGGCAAGGAGACGTCGGCTGAACCCGTTTCAACCGACATGCTTCAGGCAGCGGCCAGGCCGAAATAACGCTGCTCCTCCTTGTCATAAGCGCCATGTGTGAGCTTTATCAATCCGGCACGGTCGATGATCGTGATCTCGCCGCGCTTGGCGTGCACCAGTCCTCGATACTCAAGCATTTGCAGGGCCGTGGTGACCCCGGGCGGTGGGCGCGAGCATGGTCGCCAGAAATTCATGCGTCGGGAGGATCTTATCTCCTTCCGCACGGTCGTGGACCATCAGCTGCCAGCGGGCCAGCCGTTCTTCGATCTTGGAGTGGCCATTGACCAGTGCCGTCCGGCATGATTGGACGAGGAACGCGTGGGCATAATCCAGCACTGAGGTGCGAAGCGACGGGCTAATCGCAGGGCGAAGGTTTTCAACCGGCAGGCGCCAGGTAGTGCTTTCCTTTCCGAGAATGACGGCAATTCCTTTCATCCCGTCATAGCCGACAATGCCGACTTCACCTTGCCGCCCGCCGGTCATGGTGGCGACCACCGACGCGATGCCCCTCTCGGGAAAATATACGTTCTTGATCGGCTGATGCGCGACCTCCAACTGGTCCTTGATGCCCGGTTCGACGTGATGCAGCGATGGTCGCAAAAGCGCGAAGTCCTGCGGGGTGAGGGCTTCAGCACCTGGTCGCGAAAGAGGGATCGGGCAAGGCTCTCTTCCAACGGGGCAAGAGCGCGTACGTCTTACTGTCGGCTGCACCGAAGTAAATGCCGGCCGATGCCAAAGCATAGGCTTCGAAACGCGCGATTGCAAAGCCCTGTCGGGGCAGTGCAGTCATGCTAGAAGTCGCGCCGCCTACGATAGGCAGCGGATGACATGATTCCCTTCTGCGGCGGCCACCAAGAACGGCTCGGGCACGCTTTAATCGTTCATACACAAGCTCGCAGGAATGTAAGCAGCGGAACAATCGGGTGATTCGTACCGCCCTGCCCTTTCAGAGATCAAGTCATTGGACGTCAATTCGGCTGGAACGCCTCGTCGAACGGCCCAGGAAAATGCAGCCGGATGAGCAATGGTGGTTCACCTTATGTGCGGTCCCGGATATGCGGTCCGGCGGCTCATCTCCCAATAGCTTGTCGATGGGGAAGTGGAACTCGTCATGTCGCCGCGAACCGTCACCGCGCTAGCGGGGCTCTTTTGAAGACGCCGGTGTTTTTCTTTGTGGAACTGAATCTGTGAGGTGATTGATGCATGAATCAAACATTTGCGTATTTCCGCTGCATCGGCGACGTATATTGGTCGAAAGTATCGCCCAGGCCCTCGAGACCAAGAACGGCGAGGCGGCGAGTGCGTTCTGGCGCTGTGCTGCCAAGAAAATGCTCATTCAATTGTCCGATGTAGGAATTGCGCCAGAGCTCGCTGCGCAGGAGGTTGGAAGCCTTCTTCATGCGGTCTTGGACGACATGGCCAACCGAACGGTAATGCACAAAGCATAGGCTCGGGCGCTGTTGGACCGCGCGTCAGCTCGGGTCCTTATCAGGGGACTGCTCCGACTGGCCGACGGTCCGGCCAAACCGGCATACCGGCAAAGGTTTGAGGTTGCGATCGCTCACGGCGGCCGGTCCAATATTCTAAGACGACCTCAGAAGCCACGTTGGCTTCTTTGGACGAAGCGGAGGGGCGCCATTTTGGCGTGCTCACGCTGGACTGCGGGTTGCGCCTACGGAAATCCAAAGTCCGGCCGCGCGAGCCAATCGACCGGAACAGTCGAAAGCTCGTGGGGGCGGGTCCGCTCACCCTCACGGCGGCGGTGGCGGCCGTGAGCAGACTTAACTCAAGTCACGGCTGAGCATCCGCAGGCGCTATGCCGATTGGATGAGAACTGGTTGCCACAACACCGGCCCGTTGAGGCGTCCCCTCCAGCGGATGCGCAAGAGACTGGCGTAGGAAATATCGAGGAAGCCGGCGACTGCCTCGGTGTTGCCGACCTGCTTGGGCTGTCCGATACGTGACAACGGCCAGGTGGCGAGACGAAGGATCCTTTCGATGCGCGTATCTGTCACCGTTACGATCCCGGAGAGATTGTTGGCCAAGCCGAATTCGATGATCCCCGCGAAGAGCTCGTAGGTTGCTTGGGCCAGGCCGCCAGCTGCCTTCGGCGCTGTCGCAGGGAGATCGAGCGCGAAACGACTACTCTCCCAGATATCGGCACTCGCAGGGACCACCATCTCATCCAGCAGCGTCGGAAACGTATCGCGCAACATTGTCGGTCCGGTGGTCGGCAAAAGGCGGACGCAGCCGCAAGTTCGCCAATCGGACCCCTTGAGAAGCAGGTAGACGGGGTTCAGGCTGTCAAACGGGTCCGTTTCCATTTCGCCTTCGGTCTGCACTTCCCAATCGAGCCGCTTCTTGAAAACCCGATACCTAAGTCCGTGCATTTCCTTGAGTTCGCTCGCAAACTCGGCGTAGCAGTCGGGTGTTATCAGCTGCATCATTGTCGTCTCCGTGCGGGATGTGTCCACGCAATCGAAGGGCAAAGCCGTCATGAATGCAGCCTGTAGACCTTTACAGCTAGACTTGGAGAGGATCAGGATCTCGCCCGAGCAGCCATCCGCACTACGGCCTGGTTGATGGTTCGCACGCCAAGCTTCGCCTTGGCGTTTTCCTGATGGAAGGTCACGGTGCGTTTCGAGACACCGAGAATCTGGCTGATATCCCAGGCCGACTTGCCGCACGCCGCCCATTTCAGGCACTCGAACTCCCGCCGGGTGAGCGTTATGCCATCTACCACGCAATCTTCGGCGAGCCTGCGCCGGGCATGGATATGAACGTTGATCGCAACCAGTTGCATTGCTTTTTCGTAGCGCGTCAGCGACCTCAGAAATGGCGGATGCGCCTCGTTGGAGGCGAAGGTCAGTGCGGCGAACCGGCCGCGATGATCATGCATCGACATGGTCAGTCCGCCGCGAATGCCGAACTCAGCTGCTTTTTCCAGGACTTCCTGCTGAGAGGTCGGCAAATAACGGTGATCGCGGTCCACACCCCAGTCGAAGGTATCCCAGCCCCGCAGTCCCCGCAGGATCACGGGATCCACGCTGTGGTAGCGCTGTTGCAGGTAATGTGATGTCCATGATGATGGATAATTCGAGATCAATCGCGGCCTGTCGCCGGAAGCGGATGGGTAGGTGAAATAAGCGAAGAGCGGAAAGTCGAACCCGGCTGCGGCGGACGCCATTGCCTCATGGAGATCGACGGCATCGACGCTTGCAGAGAGTTGCTCGACCAAGGTTTCAAATACGCGATGCATCTGCGCTTAGCGTACCTCGCGGAGGTTGCTGGAAGCCGACGGAGACGTGGTTCTAAATGATGGCCTGTCCCTGCAGGGCATACGACGCGCCGCCGTCATCACCGCAATTGCTGTGCTGCTTCCGATTGGAGAGAGCTCCGCCCACCTGACCAACTACCGATGGGTGATATTGCGACGTTATCGATGAGCCGCGTGTCGCCAAGCCAAGCCGCAGCAAGCAAGCGTGCCGGTCGGTCAAGGCTTGCTAACGATTGCAGGTCTGTTTCTCCGCGCAGCTCCAGGTATTCGAGCTCGCGATAGCCGGCAGCCAGAATTGCTGCACGCGCTTCATCAAGCGTAGGCAGGATGGGGGAGCCGCGTGCAAGCCGCTCGGCCGTATCGAGCAGGACCGATGCTAGTTTTGGGGCAATGGCGCGTTGGGCTGGGGAGAGCCGCACGTTACGCGACGATAGCGCAAGACCATCGGCTTCGCGGACTGTCGGACAGGGCACAATAGTGATCGGAATGTCGAGATCCCGGACCAAGCGCCTGACAAGCTGAAGTTGCTGAAAATCCTTTTCGCCAAAAAAGGCGAAGTCAGCGCCGGCCTGCAGGAAGAGCTTGGCCACGACCGTCGCCACGCCATTGAAATGGCCGGGCCGGAATGCGCCGCAAAGGCATTCGCTGATGCCGGACACTGAAACGGCCGTGGCGAAGCCCACCTGGTACATTTCCTCTGTGTCCGGCACATAGAGCAGATGCGTGCCCAGCAGAGCGAGCTTGGCAGCATCGTCGCTTTCCGTCCGAGGGTAGGCAATCAGGTCGGCGGGGCTGTTGAACTGCTTGGGGTTTACGAACAGCGTCACGATCACCCGCTCGGCCCTTTCGAGCGCCTTCCGCACGAGGCTCAGATGCCCGTCGTGCAAGGCTCCCATGGTCGGCACAATACCGATCGTGGCACCCGAGCGACGCCATTGCGCAACGACGCCGCGCAGCTCGCTCACGGTTCGAGCGATCGGCACGCTCATGTGAAGTCACCGGCCTTCAAGGCGTTGACATAGAGATGTTCGACCGCCGGAAAGTGCCGGTTCCGCACATCGGTGGCGTAAGCGGCGATTGCCGCCTCAGCCTGCTCACCGAGCTCGGCATAGCGTTTGACGAACTTCGGCCGAAATGAGGTGAAGAGCCCGAGCATATCGTGGCTCACCAGAATCTGGCCGTCGCAAGCTGGCGAGGCACCGATGCCGATTGTGGGTATGTCGATATCGGCGGTTATCTGCCGTGCAAGCTGCTCCGGTATCTTTTCCAGCACCAAGGAGAAGGCGCCCGCTTCGGTTACCGCCCTGGCGTCGCGCCTGATCCGCTCTGCATCGGCTCCCCGGCCCTGCACACGATAGCCTCCAAACGTGTTTACCGCCTGCGGCGTCAGGCCCACATGGGCCATGACAGGTACGCCGCGCGCGGTAAGGAAGCGGATGGTTTCCGAGATGGTCTCGCCGCCCTCGATCTTTACCGCTGAACAACCGGTCTCACCCATCACGCGCGCAGCGTTGCCGAAAGCGTGCTCTGGGCTTTCCTCGTAGGAACCGAAGGGCAGGTCGACGACCATCAGCGCGTGTTCAAGGCCGCGGCGAACGGCCTGTCCGTGCATGATCATCATGTCGAGCGTGACCCCCAGCGTCGACGACAGGCCGTGCAGCACCATGCCGACGCTGTCGCCGACAAGAACGATGTCGCAGTGGCGATCGAGCAGCCTCGCGACCGGCGTGGTGTAGGCCGTCAAGCATACAAGTGGCGTCTGGCCTTTTCGCGATCGAATATCTGGAGGAGTCATCCCTTTTATCTCACCAGCCGCGCTCAACCGAGGCCCCTTCCCTTACGTTACCAACAGCGGGTGTCGCGTTTGGCATATTTTTGTGCGACTGCGAAGAGCTAAAAACAGCGCTTGAGTACTCTGGTGTTGACGTGCTGGCTTCCAAGGTTACATTCAATCGATTAAGGCGCTCCGTTGGGCCAACCCGCTTTCGCAAACATGGATCCTCAGACAAGAAGAACCAAGAAAGGCAAAGCCGCCGTCAAAGCTGACGAAGCCAAAGTGGACCTGACTGCCGTCGTGGTCGCCGTAAACGACAGTGAGCCCTGTGTCCTCACAGTCGGTCATGCGGACACCCTCCCTTCTGGACCTTTTGCCCTTGAGCATCGATCACTGCAGTCGGGTTTGAGGGGGTGGGTGGAGCAGCAGACCGGCCATGCACTTGGATACATCGAGCAACTCTACACCTTCGCCGATCGCGATCGCATCGGCACTGAGCGCCACCAGCGCGTCATCTCAATCAGCTATCTCGCATTGACCAGGAAGGAACAGGCAACGAACTCGGCCGCGTGCGGCTGGCAAAGTTGGTACGAATATTTTCCCTGGGAGGACCACCGCTTCGGCACGCCGCCTGTGCTGCTCGATAGATTGCGGCCCCGCCTGATTGAGTGGGCCGGCGGCGCCAGCGAGCCGACCACTCAACGCGAGCGCCGGCAGCGCGCTGCGATAGCCTTCGGCTTCGACGACCGCCATTGGAACGAGGAACTCACGCTCCAACGCTACGAGTTGCTCTATGAAGCTGGTCTGATTGAGGAGGCCGGTGGCGGCAGGGACGCGATTGCGGCCGCGGCTGGCAAACCAATGGTCGCTGACCACCGTCGTATTCTGGCAACCGGGATCGCGCGGCTGCGTTCGAAGATCAAATACCGGCCGGTCGTGTTCGAGCTTATGCGGCCTTCCTTCACGCTGCTGCAACTGCAGCGAACCGTGGAAGCTTTGGCTGGCAGGCTGATCAACAAGCCGAACTTCCGGAGATTGGTCGAGCAGCAGGAACTTGTTGAGGAGACCGGGGAGACCTCCCTCGACACGGGCGGCCGACCGGCGAAGCTTTATCGCTTCCGGCATGCCGTCCTCGACGACAGGGCTATCGCCGGGACAAAATTACCGCTGGCGCGGGCTTGACATACTTATAGTCAAGGTAGATATATTCCCTTATTGTCAAACCGAATATAATCGAGGCGCCAATGACTGGGGCGTTACCTATGGCTGCGTCCCTGTATGAGCGTGTCCGGCGGGTGATCCCACCCGTTGAATGGCTCGCGTTCGCCGGCGATATTGAAGCCATCTTAGCGCTGAAGCGTGAGCGCAATGCGGTGGTGCTGGCGCACAATTACCAGACGCCCGAAATTTTTCATTGCGTGGCAGACATCGTCGGCGACAGCCTGGCGTTGGCCCACAAGGCGGTGACGGTCGACGCCGACATCATCGTGGTTGCCGGCGTTCATTTCATGGCCGAGACGGCAAAACTGCTCAATCCGAACAAGACCGTGCTCATCCCGGATCTCCGCGCCGGCTGCTCGCTGGCCGAATCGATCACGGCAAACGACGTGCGGCTAATGCGGCTGCGGTATCCGGGGGTCCCCGTTGTTACTTACGTCAACACTTCCGCCGCCGTAAAAGCGGAGTCCGACATCTGCTGCACGTCCGGCAACGCCAAGGCGGTGGTGGAATCGCTTGGCGTGGCGCGTGTGCTGATGCTCCCGGACGAATATCTGGCGAGGAACGTGGCAGCCGATACAGACGTCGAGATCATCGCCTGGAAAGGCCATTGCGAGGTGCATGAGCGCTTCACCGCAGCAGACATCCGGGAACTGCGCGATGCCCATCCAGGCGTCATCGTGCTGGCCCATCCAGAATGCCCACCAGACGTTGTCGCGGAGGCGGAGTTCTCCGGCTCGACCGCGGCGATGTCGGATTATGTCGAGCGTGAGAAACCGACGCGTGTCGTCCTTCTGACCGAATGTTCGATGAGCGACAACGTCGCGGTCGCGCATCCCGACGTCGAGTTCGTTCGCCCATGCAATCTGTGCCCGCACATGAAGCGCATCAACCTGGCCAACATTCGCGCCGCACTCGAGCAGAACCGGCATGAGGTCCGGATTGATCCCGAAATTGCCGGCCCCGCCCGCCGCGCGGTCGAGCGCATGCTTTCCCTATGAGTCTGGAGGTTCGCGACATCGCCGGGGCGCCGGTCGTCATCGGCGGCGGCATTGCCGGCCTGATGACGGCGCTTCATCTGGCGCCGGAACCGGTCGTGCTTTTGACCAACGCGCCGCTTGGAACCGGAGCCTGCAGTGAACTTGCCCAGGGCGGTCTTGCGGCAAGTCTCGGGGGCGACGACGGCCCAGATTTTCACCTTTGCGACACGATAGCTGCCGGCGACGGACTCTGCGATGAGGCCACGGTGCGGCGAGTGGTACGAGCTGCACCCGAAGCGATTAGGACGATCCAAAGGTTCGGCGTCGACTTCGACCAGCACCCTGACCGCGCGTTGCGACTTGGGCTCGAGGCGGCACACTCGCGACGGCGAATTGTGCATGCAGCCGGCGACGCCACCGGTCGCGAGTTGGTGCGCGCGCTCGTCGCCGCGGTTCGGCGTACAGCCTCGATCAC
>NZ_RZSF01000203.1:0-12252 GCF_004023325.1 Mesorhizobium sp. M1A.F.Ca.ET.072.01.1.1
CGCGCCGGTCGACAGGCTGCAGATCGAGCCCGGCGGCCCGGCCTGGTACCATCCCGGACGCTCAGGCACGATCAAGCTCGGGCCGAAGACCGTGCTCGGCACTTTCGGCGAGTTCCATCCAAAGACGCTCGAAGTGCTCGACGCCTCCGGGCCGCTCTGCGGCTTCGAGGTCTTTGTCGATGCCGTGCCGGAGCCGAAGGCCAAGCCGACGCGCACCAAGCCGAAGCTGGAGCTTTCACCCTTCCAGGCGGTGAAGCGCGATTTTGCTTTCGTCGTCGACCGGACGGTCGAGGCCGGCACGCTGGTGCGGGCAGCTTTGGCCGCCGACAAGAAGCTCGTCACCGGCGTTTCGGTGTTCGACGTCTTCGAGGGCGCTGCGCTCGGCGCCGCCAAGAAGTCGATCGCCATCGAAGTCTCGATCCAGCCGGTCGAAAAGACGCTGACCGACGAGGATTTCGAGGCGCTGGCCAAGCGCATCGTCGAGAACGTCAACAAGCAGACGGGCGGCGTGCTGAGAGCATAAAGGATTGCCGGAAGGTGGCGAATCGCCCTCCATTGGGCGATGCACCATCTCCGCTATTCCGGCCTGCCTTTCGAGGAGCAACGCGCGGCGTTCCTCGAAATCGTGGCGGCGGACCCGCTGCTGGCCAAAACGCTGGCGCGAGTGCGTGAACTGGCGTTGCCGGACTGGCTGGTGGTTTCCGGCGCGCTCTACAACAGCATCTGGAACCATCTCACCGGCAGGCCCTCAGGCTACGGCATCAAGGATGTCGATCTGTTCTATTTCGACGGCACCGATCTCTCCTACGAGGCCGAGGACGCGGTGATCCGCCGGGCGGCGCAGCATTTCGAAGGACTGACGCTGCCGGTGGAGGTGCGAAATCAGGCACGCGTGCATCTGTGGTATCCGGCCAAGTTCGGCCAGGCATGCCCGCGCTACACGAGCGCGAGTGAATCGGTCGGCTATTTCGCGTCGAAGACGCATGCGGTTGGGGTGCGGTACGATGCCGAGGGATGCCTAGATTTGGTGGCACCGTTCGGGCTCGATGACATTTTTTCGTTCCGCATCACGCCGAACCGGGTGCTGGACAACCAGCGGACGCATGAGGCGAAGGGGAGGAGGGCGCGAGAGAACTGGCCGGAGATCAGCGTCGTGCCTTGGTAGGTCAGCGCGAGGCGCCCCCCTCTGTCCTGCCGGACAGAGGGGGGGCGCTGTCCCGCCAGCGTCTCAAAGCAAGCTGAAATATCTAACCATTCACCAGCGCCAGCAGCTCTTCGGTGTAGCGCTTGCCGACGACCTTATCGGGCGACAGCGCGTCGCCGATGGCCGCGACCTCGGCGGCGCTCAGCTTGATCCCGGCGGCGGCCGTGTTCTGCTCCAAATGGAGGATCTTGCGCGCGCCGGGGATCGGCACGATGAAATCGCCCTGGTGCAGCACCCAGGCGAGCGCCAGTTGCGCCGATGTCACGCCCTTCTCCGCCGCCATCTTCTCCAGCACAGCGATGACGGCGTTGTTGGCTTCCATCGCCTCGGCCTGGAAGCGCGGCAGGGTGAGGCGCCAGTCGCCGGCGCCGAGCGCGTCGGGCTTGGCGATGGTGCCGGTGAGCAGGCCGCGGCCGAGCGGGCTGTAGGGCACGAAGCCGATGCCGAGCTCGCGGCAGACCGCAAAGACCTCGTCCTCGGGGTCGCGGCTCCACAGCGAATACTCGCTCTGCACGGCGGCGATCGGGTGCACGGCATGCGCCCGGCGCAGCGTCGCGCCGCTCACTTCCGACAGGCCGAGCGCCCGCACCTTACCCTCGCGCACCAGCTCGGCCATGGCGCCGACCGTGTCCTCGATCGGCACGTTCGGGTCAACGCGATGCTGGTAGTAGAGGTCGATGACGTCGGTATCGAGCCGCTTCAGCGAGGCCTCCGCCACCGCCTTGACGTGCTCAGGGCGGCTGTCGACGCCGATCATACGGTCGATGCCCGAACCGTGCTCGGATATCTTGAAGCCGAATTTGGTGGCGATGGTGACCTTCTCGCGTACCGGCTTCAGCGCCTTGCCGAGCAGGATCTCGTTCTCGTAAGGGCCATAGACTTCGGCGGTATCGAAGAAGGTGACACCGATCTCGACGGCGCGGCGCAGCGTGGCGATGGCTTCCGCCTCCGGCTGTCCGCCATAGACAAAGCTCATGCCCATGCAGCCGAGGCCGACGGGGAAGACCTCGAGTTCAGTTCCTAATTTGCGGGTTTGCATGGCGCATCTCCTTGTTGCGATGGAGATGAAATAGCGCCTAGTCATCCGTTCGATAATCATGTCTCTTTCGCACAGCTCGCTCTATAAGATAGATCAATGAACCGGACGAACCTTTCCCAGCTGGCCGTTCTCGCCGCGGTCGCGCAATGCGCCAGCTTCCGCGGCGCGGCCCGCGAGCTCGGCATCGCGCCGTCGGCGGTCAGCCATGCGGTGGCGAGCCTGGAGGCGCGGCTCGGCGTGCGGCTTCTGGCGCGCAGCACGCGCAGTGTCGCCCCGACCGAGGAAGGCGCGCGGCTGTTGGAGCGCCTGCGGCCGGCGCTGTCCGAGATCGACCTGGCGCTGGAAACGGCGGTCGAGACGCGCGACCGGCCGGCTGGCAATCTCAGGCTTAGCGTGCCGCGCACCGCCGCGCATCTGGTGCTGACGCCGCGGCTCGCTGCCTTCACGGCCGCCTATCCCGAGATCATGCTGGAGATCGTGATCGAGGACCGCTTCACGGATGTGGTGGAGGGTGGGTTCGACGCCGGCGTCAGGCTGGGCGAAAGCCTGCAGCGCGACATGATCGCGGCGCGCATCGGGCCGAACATCCGCGGCGCGGTGGTCGGCGCGCCCTCCTACTTCGCGACCATGCCCAAACCGCGTCATCCGCGCGATCTCGCCGATCACCGCTGCATCCGCTTCCGCTTCTCCAGCGGCATCCTCTACCGCTGGGAGTTCGAGAAGGACGGCGAGGAAATCGAGATCGCCGCACAAGGGCCGCTGATCCTCGACGAGGACCATCTGATCGCCCAGGCCGCGATCGACGGCGCCGGACTCGCCTTCGTCTTCGAGGACTATGTGAAGGCGCCGCTCGCCGATGGCCGGCTGATCCGCGTGCTGGAGGACTGGTGCCCCGCCTTCGACGGCTTCTTCGTCTACTACCCAAGCCGCCGCCAGATGCGGCCGGCGTTGCGGGCCTTCGTCGATTTCTTCAAGGTGAGCGGGTAAGACTCCATTCTCCCCCTTGTGGGGAGGGCTGCAAGAAAGGTGATTTCAGCGACGTTTTTCGACCATGCAATCGTCCATCACCAACACCGCCACCCGCTATGGCTGGGCGATGATCATCCTTCACTGGCTGATCGGCATCATCTTCATCGGCCAGTTCGTGCTCGGCTTCGTGATGATGCGCATCGACAGCCAGCGGACGTCTTTCGAGCTGATCCAGCTGCATAAGTCCGTCGGCTTCCTGCTGCTTGGGCTGGTCGTCCTGCGCATCGCCTGGCGTGTCGGCAATGCGGCGCCAGCACTCCCGCCTTCGGTCGGAACATTGGAGCGCAAGGCAGCGCCGCTGGCGCATTTGGCGCTTTACGCCTTCCAGGTTGCGCTGCCGCTCTCCGGCTGGGCGCTGGTCTCGGTCTCGACGCTGGAAATCCCGACGATGCCCTTCAACCAGTTCGTCATGCCCGACCTGCCGCTCGCCGAATCCGACGCCGCGGAAAGCTTCTGGTCGGCCGCGCATTGGTATCTTGCCTATGCCGGCATCGCGCTGGTCGCGTTGCATATCCTTGCTGCGATGCGCCACCATTTCCTGCTGCGCGACAGCGTGCTCACGCGCATAATCACGCCTTCGTCTGCCCGGGAATAGGGCGGGCCGCCCGTTCGTTGGTGGCGGGAAGACAGCAATGCGCTGGTTCAGGATAGGAAAGATGTCGATGCATGCGCGCATCCTCGGATTGGCGGCCTTTGCCGCTTGCCTTGCCGCGCCGGTTTGCGCCGCGGTGGCGCTCAGTGACGCCGCCGGCAGCTACACGATCAGCCCGGCGGGCTCCTCGATCCGCTTCACCATCGGCAAGGCCGGCGGTGGCGGCTTCGGCGGCGCCTTCGGCCGCTTCAAGGGCACGATCCGCATCGACAATGCCGATGTCGGGCGCTCGAAGGTCAACCTCACCATCATTCCGGAAAGCGTCGGCACCGGCCAGGGCCGCATCGATGCTTTCCTGCGTTCCGACGCCGTCTTCGACAGCGCCAACAATCCGGAGATCCAGTTCCGCTCGACAAACGTGACCCGCACCGGCGAGACCACCGCCGTGGTCACCGGCCGGCTGACGGCGCGCGGCAAGACGTTTTCGGAAAAGTTCACGGCCGAGCTCGATGGGCTGAAGTCAGGAACCATCAAGTTCCATGTCACCGGCAAGGTGCTCAGATCGCGCTACGGCATGGATGTCGGCACGCCGATCTATTCCAACGTCGTCGACTTCGACATGACCCTGACGGGGAGAAGGGGTTAGCTCTGGTCGCGCATCCTCGGGTTCGTCATCCTAGGGCGGAGCAAGGAGCGAAGCGACGCGCGCAGACCCTAGGATCCATGCCGTGACGCTAAGGCGTTGCAACGGTTACAGAATTCTGCATCCCTGCACTTTACGTCATAGGTCACGGAATGGATCCTCGGATCAAGCCCGAGGATGACGAAGGCGCTTTGTGGCCCGCGTCTGCGATTGGCTTTTCTCCGGAATTGGGGCACACCTCCATCGACGTAACCGACATGGAGAAGCATGATGTTCCGATGGGGTGTTCTGTCGACGGCCAAGATCGGCCGCGAGCAGCTTTTGCCGGCGATCGTGGATTCTGAGAACGGCCTGCTGTCGGCGATCGCCAGCCGCGATCTGGCGAAGGCTCGCGCCCTGGGCGAGCGTTTCGGCGCCCGCCATGCCTTCGGCTCCTATGAGGAACTGCTCGCTTCCAAGGAGGTCGACGGCGTCTATATTCCGCTGCCGACCTCGCAGCATGTCGAATGGACGGCGAAGGCAATCGAGGCGGGAAAACATGTGCTGGTCGAGAAGCCTCTTGCGCTCGACGCCAAGGACATCCCGCCGCTGATCAAGCTGCGCGACGAGAAGAACGTGCTGGTCTGCGAGGCCTTCATGGTCGTCTACCACCCGCAGTGGATCAAGGTGCGCGACCTGATCGCCAGCGGCGCGATCGGCCGGCTGCGCCACGTCCAGGGCGCGTTTTCCTATTACAATGTCGATCCCACCAACATGCGCAACCAGCTCGATCTCGGCGGCGGCGCGCTGCCCGACATCGGCGTCTATCCGACCGTGTCGACGCGCTTCTCGACCGGCAAGGAACCGGTCCGCGTGCAAGCCACCATCGAGCGCGACAAGACCTTCGGCACCGACATCTATTCCTCGATCCGCGCGGATTTCGGCGACTTCGAACTGTCCTTCTACCTGTCGACGCAGATGGCGGCGCGACAGGTGATGGTGTTCCACGGCGAGAAGGGTTTCATCGAGGTCTTTGGCCCGTTCAATGCCGGGCTCTACGACCACCATCGCATCGAATTGCACAACCAGAACCACACCGAGGCGCAGGTGTTCCGCTTCCCAGGCACCCAGCAGTACCGGCTGGAATGCGAGGCCTTCGTACGCGCGGCCCAGGGCGGCAAGGACCGTGTCTTCACGCTGGAGGAATCGGTCCTCAACCAGAAGGTCATCGACGCCATCTTCCGCGCCGGCGACAAGAACGGCTGGGAGCCCGTCTGACAGCCGTCGGAAGGGCGCTGGGGGAAACGAAGATGGCTGACGACGCGGATGTCATCATTGTCGGCGCGGGGCTGGCAGGCCTCGTCGCCGCGGCAGAACTTGCCGATGCCGGCAAGAAAATCATCATCGTCGACCAGGAGCCCGAGCAATCGCTGGGCGGCCAGGCCTTCTGGTCGTTCGGCGGGCTTTTCCTGGTCGACTCGCCCGAGCAGCGGCGCATGCGCATCCGCGATTCCCACGACCTCGCGCTCGCAGACTGGATGGGCACCGCCGCCTTCGACCGCCCTGAGGATTTTTGGCCGCGCAAATGGGCTGAAGCCTATCTCGGCTTCGCCGCCGGCGAGAAGCGCTCCTGGCTGATCGAGCGCGGGTTGAAATTCTTCCCCGTCGTCGGCTGGGCCGAGCGCGGCGGCGGCAATGCCAGCGGCCACGGCAATTCGGTGCCGCGCTTCCACATCACCTGGGGCACCGGGCCCGGCGTGCTGGAGCCCTTCGTGCTGCGCGTGCGCGAGGCGCAGAAGCGTGGGCTCGTCGAGTTCAAGTTCCGCTACCGGGTCAACGAGATCACGCGGACCGGGAAGACGGTGACCGGGGTGCGCGGCGACGTGCTGGAGCCAAGCACGGTCGAGCGTGGACGCAAGAGCTCGCGCAACGTGGCCGGGGATTTTGAGCTCCACGCCCAGGTCGTGATCGTCGCTTCCGGCGGCATCGGCGGCAACCACGAGCTGGTGCGTAAGAACTGGCCGCAGCGTCTCGGCGCGACGCCGAAGCGCATGATCACCGGCGTGCCGGACCATGTCGACGGCCGCATGCTGGCAATTGCCGAAGCAGCGAGCGGGAGGGTCATCAACCGCGACCGCATGTGGCACTATGTCGAGGGCATCAAGAATTGGGCGCCGGTCTGGACCGATCACGCCATACGTATCCTGCCGGGCCCCTCTTCGCTATGGCTCGACGCGCGCGGCAGACGGCTGCCGGTGCCGCTTTTCCCAGGCTTCGATACTTTAGCCACGCTCAGCCATATCACGAGCACCGGCTTCGATTATTCGTGGTTCATCCTGACGAAGAAGATCATCCAGAAGGAGTTCGCGCTGTCGGGCTCGGAGCAGAACCCGGACCTCACGGGCAAGAGCTGGCGGCAGGTGCTTGGCCGCGCCACGTCGGGCATTCCCGGCCCGGTGAAAGCCTTCATGGAAAAGGGCGAAGATTTCATCGTCGAGGCCAACCTTTCGAAGCTGGTGGCGCGGATGAACGCGCTGGCCGGCGAGCCGCTGCTCGATGTGGAGCAGGTCGAACGCGAGATCCGCGCCCGTGACATGCAGCTCGACAACCCGTTCTCCAAGGATGCGCAGGTCACCGCGCTGCGCGGCGCGCGCGCCTATCTCGGCGACAGGCTGATCCGCACCGCAAAGCCGCACAAGATGCTCGATCCGGCGAACGGCCCGTTGATTGCGGTCCGCCTCAACATCCTCACCCGCAAGACGCTGGGCGGCCTGCAGACCGATCTCGACAGCCGCGTGCTCGACGCGGCGGGCGAGCCGGTCCCTGGTCTCTACGCGGTGGGCGAGGTCGCCGGCTTCGGCGGCGGCGGCGTGCACGGCTATGCGGCGCTCGAAGGCACCTTCCTCGGCGGCTGCATCTTTTCCGGCCGCAGCGCCGGAAGGGCGGCGACGAAGGCGGTCGGCTGAGCGATCGAACGGTGTTGCCACAAGCTCGTGAGGCCTGCCCACCTTGTATGCTGCGGCCTCATTCCGGGGATTGATGGTGTTTGAAGTCGATGCCGGAAAGGGCGTTGACGATGCACGGAGACCTCATACCAAGCGGCCTCCGGCAAGTTTGGCCTCTTCCCCAAGCAAGATGGCCCTTACAACGGGTACCCACGCGCTTTAACGGATGCTAATATTCTCCGTTACTCGGGAAGGTCGCAATGTCAAAGGTTTGTTTGTTGTGCGCGTGCCTTCTTTTTCTGGCCGGCTTGTCGACACCGGCTTCCTCTGAGACCCAGATCGGTCAACTCAGCCATAGACATGCGCTCGTAATCGGTAACTCGGCCTACCGTTATGCGTCATCGCTTCCCAACGGGGTAAATGATGCGAATGCCATCTCCCGAGTTTTGCAAGAGACGGGCTTCGACGTCACCCTTGGATTGGATACTGACGCATCAACGTTCAGGGAACTCATTGGAAAATTCAGGCGAAACCTGCGGCCGGGTGACGTCTCGCTTTTTTACTTCGCCGGACACGGGCTCCAAGCGAACGGGGAGAACTACCTATTGCCCGTTGACGCCGCCCTTCAACGTCCGGCCGACTTGGCACTGGAGGCTGAGCGCCTGCAAGACATTATCGCCGCGATGACGGCCGAGGAAAATATCGCAATCGTCCTTCTCGATGCCTGCCGGGACAATCCTTTCGTTAAGCAATTGAGTGGACCGGGTCAAAGTCGCGGCCTTGCCATAGGAAAGGGGCTGGGAGCCTTGGATGCCGGCAGGGGAGTCTTTATCGGCTTTGCAACACAACCCGGCAACGTGGCTCTCGATGGAGCCGTCAATCATAGTCCGTTTGCAGACTCTCTTGTGAAGCGGATAAAGACTCCTTCGATCGACATTGAAATTCTCATGCGTCGCGTCCGGTTGGACGTCATGAACGCGACTTCTGGGAAGCAGGTTCCCTGGAGCAACTCGTCCCTGGTGGAGCCGGGATTCTCATTCAACCCAGATGCCGCGTCTAGTCCGTCTTCGGCAGACGCCTATCAGCCAGACATCAACGCGGCGGCAGAGCTTGAATTTTGGAAATCAATCAAGGATACATCCGATGTCTCGATGTATCGTGCTTATCTAGCGGCATTTCCGAATGGTGCATTCGTCGAAATTGCAAAGAGCCGAATTGCCAAGTTCCAAGCACCTACGCCGCCACGCAAAAAGATCCTGCCAAAGAAAGTCAGTCGCAAGCCGCAAGTGTCGTTGCCTATCGATGAACCTTCCAATCGTTCGGCAAAAACGAGCGCACCAGCTAAACCGGAATCCGTGGGGCGATGCAGGGATGGCAACAAGGAGAGGTGTCGCCAGAGATGCCGTGAAGGCGCAAGGCGTGCCTGCCGCAAGCTGCAACAGCTAGGGGGTTAGTAACGCCGATGACTGCCTTGCGCGCGGTGGGACTTAGGCCGCGCCGCCGACTGCGGCTGGAGACGAGCAAGGGTGCATGAAAAAAAGCTGAACTCAAGAACGCGCCGGGCACCACTGCCGACCCGATCAGGATCGTGGATTAATACGCCACGTGAACCAGGGCTCGCCGCGTGAGCGTAGGCAGCCAGCGACCGCTTCGGCCGGCGAGGCAAATGCGCGGGAGTTCAGTTTGATTAATTGGCGCACCGGAGAGGATGAAACTGGGAACTCGTATGTCATTGTGGTTACTTCAGATTCCTGACGGGAACGTCCGCTTTGCGCCACCATTTTTCGCCATTCAGACCACCGTTGCAGCTTCCCGAGAGCTGACGGTCTGCCTAAGCCGGCACTAAGGCCCCGAACGGGGTGGTAGCGGTTACGCCGGTCACAGGTCCTGGAACACCGCCCAAGGCGTAGAGGTTTGGACTGAGCTGCTGCCGGTTCGGTGGACACGAGGTTAGGCTAGGTTATCCGCCCGCGTGGTCATTGCCACCGTGCGCGGCGATGAACATGGCGACGGCCGACCGGCAATAGGATTCGATCTCGTTGTCGTCCTCTGCTCTCGCCTCATCGAAGCGTGCGATAATCAGGAGATCGGAGCCTTTGAAAAGCGCGGCAAACAAACGGGCGGACCGGAGAGGATCGGGCACGTTCAGAACCGCCTTCGCGTGCAACTGACGCAACAGGGCCTCGATTTGGGCGATGATATGGGCGGGGCCGGCTTCGTAATGGAGCTTGCTCAACGACTTTTGACTCGTCATGTCGGCCATGACCATGGCTTCGACATTGCGGACGTCCGGGCGCAACAGCGTGCGAAGCAGTGATGATCCCACCGCCATGAGCTGATCTTCGGCCGAACCGTCGACGCCTTCAAAAAGGGCCTGTGGTATTAACTGATTGCAGCGGGCCGCAAACGCCGCGCCAAACAGCGTCTCCTTGTTCTCGAAGTGCCGATAGATGCTGAGCTTGGATATCTTCGCTCGCTGGGCGACCTTGTCCAATGTCGTCGCTTGAAAACCCAGTTCCGCAAAAAGTTCGCCCGCGGTGTCGACGATCGTTTGGCCAAGCGCCTCGTTGGCGGGCCGGCCGCGCCGGGCCCGGGTGATTTTCGCGGTTACCACAATTACAGTCCTTGACAGTATCCTAATTCCCGAATTACGATACCATACAGTTTCTTAAATGCGCAAGCCATTGGGTAGGTTTCAACCATGTCCTCCAAATCCGGGCCGCCCGGCGATATCGAATGCGGCATCGTCAACGCAGTGATGGGCGACTCGCTGGACGATATTGCGCGCCAGGCCCAACCCAACCCCCTCCAACCACAACACGGAGCCCATCACCATGGATGACGTCATCATCATCGGCGGCAGCTTTGCCGGTCTCGCTGGCGCCCTGCAGCTCGGCCGTGCCCGCCGCAAGGTCACCGTTCTCGATACCGGCCTGCCGCGCAACCGCTTCGCCGGCCACTCGCATGGTCTGCTCGGCCACGATCACAAGCCACCGCTGGACATCTTGGCTGAGGCGCGGCAGCAGCTGGCCCGCTATCCCACGGTCAAGCTGGTCAATGCCCGGGCCGGAAGCGTCTCCGGCGCCATCGACGATTTCTCAGTCGTCACTGATGATGGCGAAACCCTTAGGGCGCGCCGCCTGATCCTGAGCTATGGCGTCATCGACCAGATGCCTGATGTGCCGGGCTTTGCCGAAGGCTGGGGCACGTCCATCGTGCCCTGCCCCTATTGCGACGGCTTTGAAGTCGCCGGCCAACATTGGGGTCTCGTCTGGTCCGGCCGGCAGTCGCACAATCAGGTCAGGCTGTTCCACGATTGGACCGACAGGTTGACGGTGTTCGCCGATGGTCATGACATTCCGCCCGATATCCGGGCCGATCTGGCGCGCCGCAACACACCTGTCGTCGATGGCCGGATCATCGAGATCGCCCATCACGGGGGCCATAACGCCACCGTCAAGCTCGATACCGGCCCGAATGTCGCGGTCGACATCCTGTTCGCGCATCCGCGCAACAAACCGTCCGCAAGCCTGCATCAATCGCTGGGCCTCGCCACGGTCGATACGCCCGTCGGCATCATCCTCAAGGTCGACGAGCGCCGCGAAACCAGCATGCCCGGCATCTACGCCGCCGGCGACCTCGCCAACCCCCTCACGCCGCCATCGGTTACCCTGGCATCATCGCACGGCGCGATGGCAGGTATCTTCGCCCAGCAGTCCATGCTGGTTTGAGAGCAGAGATTGGAGAGGAGCATGGCCGTCGAACCGGACAGCGCGGGTGTGCGCTTCCCTCCGCCTTTCGTCTATCTGGGAGCGCTGCTGTTGGGGCTGGCGGCGGAGCGGTTCGTCACCCTGCGCTCTTTCGGCATCGACTGGCGGTTGCTGGTCGCGACGGGCGCGCTGCTGTTCGTTGCCGGCGCGGCGATGATGCTTGCGGCGGCGGGGCTGTTCCGGCGGCTGGGCACCAACGTTCCGCCGTCGCAGCCAACGACCCTCATCGCAACGACCGGTCCTTATCGGTGGACCCGCAATCCCATGTATCTCGGCATGGCGCTTATCTATGCCGGCCTTGCGATCGGCTTCGACGGGCCGATCGCCTTCGCGTTGCTCCCATTGGTGCTGATCGCGATCCAGACGCAGGTGATCGACCGCGAGGAGCGCTATCTCGAAGCGAAGTTCGGCGACGACTACCGCCGCTATAAGGCCGAGGTTCGCCGCTGGCTCTGACTATTCCGCCGCTGCCGCCCACGGGGCCTTCTGATAAACCAGCACCGGCTTCCTTGCCGCGAGCTATCATATTCTGAAAGTTGCGGGCCGGTGTCACGGAAAACCGACTGGCCGGCTGACCCCGCAGTACACCCGGCGCCTGAGGAGACGCACAGATTTGGTCACCGCTTGCCGCCACAAATGAGCCGTCGACGCACTGCATGCCGACGTCTGCTTTCGAGAAGCGGTAACCAAGAGCGGAGAGACCGCCACCGGCCAACTCCGGTCATCGGACCGAAACGGACTGGAATGTGCGGAAAGGGTCTGGAAGCGGCCACCTTCGGAAGCCTGACGACGTCCGCACCACATTGGTATGTGCATTACAAAATGGCGCGCCCGAAGAGATTCGAACTCCTGACCCCCAGATTCGTAGTCTGGTGCTCTATCCAGCTGAGCTACGGGCGCGCATCAGGCCGTGTGAGACACAAGCCCCGCGATCCGGTCGAGACGCCGGCCGCGATGTGGAGTGTTCCCTAACGACTGAATTTCGGAAAAGCAAGCCGGCCCGGCAAAAGTTTTGTCGCAGGCGTTTACGGGATCACATTCCGACCGGGGT
>NZ_RZSF01000204.1:0-12161 GCF_004023325.1 Mesorhizobium sp. M1A.F.Ca.ET.072.01.1.1
AGATCGGTCCGACCGCCTTGGAGCTGCGGAAGCGGGCCGGAATGTCGATGGTCGCCGAATAGGCCAGCGCCACCACCGGACCGACGAACTTGCGGTGGAGCGCGGCAAACGTCTCGCGCAGCGGTTCGACGATTTCGGCCATCCCTTCGGTGAGCTCGCGGATGCGGGGCTCGAACTTCACGGCGCCGACCATCCCAACCTTGAGACCGAAGTTGCGCAACAGGCCGCGGATGTCGTTTTCGATGGCGATCGCCTTATCCTGCAAGAGCTTGCGCGCCGTCAGCAGGGCCCGGCGCTTTTGGCTCGTCAGCGTCTTGACATGGAGCGGGCGAAACAGGTTGCCCCGCATCATCTGGGCAATGCCACGGGCGTCAATGCGGTCGGCTTTGTTCGGTTGCGCCTCCAGGAAGGCCTTGGTGTGGCGGGTTTCGATGCACACCACCGGCAGGCCGGCTTCGGCCAGGCCGCTGAACAGCCATTGCGACAATGATCCGGTTCAAGCCCGATCCGCTCAAAGGTCCAGGCAGAATCCGAGAGCACCCGCACAAGATCCTCGGGAGGGCTCTCCACCTTCGTCTCCCGGCAGATCTTGCCGGGTTCGTCGACGATGCAAAATGCAAATCGGGCGGGCCGGGCCGATCCTCACCACAAGAGGACGAGCGTGGCGGATTACAGAGAAGCATTTGTCGGAATCGATGTTGCGAAGCTGAAGAACGCTATTGCGACTGCGGAGGCGGGTCGGGAAGGAGAGGTTCGCTTCTTCGGTAAGGTAGACGCGTCGGCCACCCAGCATGGCGTCCCGTTCGGCCTCGACCGCCTTGATCTGGTCAAGCACGAGTTCGAGACGGTCGAACTCGCGGCCGATTTGCGTCTTCATGTGGATGGGCAGCTGTCGCCCGTCGCCGGTTCAGCGCCTCGAGCGCCTGGCGGCGGCGCGGTTCGCGGGCGCGTAGCCGGCGATCCCCTGGGCAAACAGCAGGCTGCGGTTGACGTGGACCGTTTTCTCTTTCACCAGCGCCTCGCTATTTACGGCATCTCCTCGTCGTCGGCGCCACGGCAGTCATCCGATACACGCGGCGAAAAGCGACGACCCTCAGCACCTGGGCGAACCAGTTGCTCGAGCGTAAGCCGGCACGGCTGGTCACAATCGCTGTCGCCAACAAGGTAGCGCGGATCGCATGGGCGGCGCCGGGGATCGGCAGAACCTGAGTGATTCAATGCGCATCGCAGCGCGGCAGCTTCATGACGGCCCAATCCACCGACACCATCATGGCCAGCGGCCTGAGGCCGCACAAAAAACAGGCCGAACACATGAATGAACCTGATCGCTTCAGTATTGCCATTGTCAGAATCTTCTGCTCAACGGTGGGCCGTCCACACATGAAACATAACCAAGCCTCAGACGCAACCCATAGCAAGCCGATTTCCAAAACAGTCTCTAAGGCTTTCGCAAAACAATCAAGATTCAGCCCTCATTGAAAGCGTGCATAGCCGGAAACACTTGCGCGTGATTGAATCGGGAGAGCGAATAAGGCGATAAATCAATTGAAGGCTTTTCGTCCATTACTAAGGCCGTGACGAGACGCGCCATCATTGGTGCTTCAGTCAAACCATAGTGTCCATTGCCAAATGCGAAGATCACGTTGCGATCACCAGTCGCACGATCCAGGACAGGTAAGCCATCGGGGAGTGAGGGTCGCATGCCGACCCATTGTTTTGCTCCAGAGCGCTCCAACCCAGGAAACATCATCATCCCTAATTTGAGCATGCGCTCGGCGAAATGCCAGCGGGGTTTCGCCTCCAATCCGGAGAACTCGGCACCTCCAGTAATGCGTAACCCCATCTCCATCGACGTAGCAGATATTTTCAAGTCGCAGTTCGTCACAGGCAAGTTCAGGTGGACGCCTGACTGAGGCAGAGTAACATGATAGCCCCGTTCTGCCTCTAGAGGAACGCGAGCCCCAAACATGATAGCAAGCCGACGAGACCATGCGCCGGCTGCAATTACCAGAGCATCATACCGCTGCCGCGCTCCGCTTTCCAGAATGGCAGTTCCACCCCCTTCGGGACTGCGCTCGACAGCCACCATAGCGGCACGCAGAACCGTCCCTCCGCGCGCCATAAAAGCATGGGCAAGAACCTGAACCAGCCGGTGCGGGTTGGCGCAAAAGCCATTGTCAAGAAAGAGGATCCCGCTACCATAAGCTGCGGACAAAGCTGGCACAAGGTCTTGGACTTGCCCCCCCGAAAGGGCTTCAACGCGGACTCCGGCCTCTGCGCGCAAAGCACGACTAAGTGTATCGCCATCCGCACCATGGGGGTGACGCGAAACATAAACTTGCCCTGCCTTCGTAATCAGGTCTATCTCTCCAAGCTCTTTCAACAGTGGAAGGTATAGGTTGAACGTCTCCTTATGTAACGCATGCATTGCCTTCGAAATATGCCTGACGTTTGCGGGATGGCTCGCCCTAAGCCACCGCAATAAAAAGGGCGCGAGTCGTGGGAGGTGGCGCAAACTTATGGATAGAGGTCCGTAAGGCGAAAGCACCCAGGAAGGAATCTTTAGGAGATTTCCTGGCATCGAAAAGGGCACCACCGCCCCTGCTACAACGTTGCCCGCGTTGCCGAAAGAGCAACCGTCACCGGGTGACCGCGGGTCAATAAGTGTTACGCTGCAGCCACGACGTTGCAATTCGATGGCGCAGTTGATGCCAACGATGCCGCCTCCTGCTACCAAGACCTTTTTGGGGATGCTCATATGGCAACGACTCTTTGTTTGTGGGCTTGTTCTCTGCAGAGCGCCCGTACTCAATAGGCGCGATAGGATCGCACATGAGGATGCACAGTTTATTCCAAATCGTGTCAGGCGGTGAAATAGAAAACTCATAGGATCGAGAGCTTTGGCTCGATTGAGAATGCAATTTTTGGAGCCCCTCACCATGGAGACTTGTATCCTACCCCCCGCCGGTAGCCTCGTGGAAATCGTAGTGAGGTTTTGCGCAGCCGCACCTACCCGCAGCGCAGCCTCCGTTCGTGGCCGTCGTCCATGCCTCCGTGGCGCTTTGGCGCACGGCAGGCGGTCCCACTGCCGCGACGCGCCGCTCATCGAAGCCACTGATGGTACAAATCTTGACGCGGCACCCACCCAGAGGCCGCTGGTAGCGACCGGCAGCTATGGTCGGCGGCGCGTGTGGTTTATGCCACAGCACTCACCGGATTAATGAACACTGACCGGCTCGGCTATAAAGAGGAATCATGTTGCGCAATTCTGTTGCCGTTTCGTGCATGGCGGCGATATAGTCTAAACCATCATTGTTGCTTCCTTCGCGCAAACCGTAAGCCTCCGGCGAGGCTTTCGGTTACCCCACATCGTCGGCTTGACCCAATGGAGATGCCGAAGGCGATGTCGTGCAAGCGGGTCATGCCGCGCCAGACGACCACGTTGCCTGGAGGCGGATCATGTTTGCGGGCGAGATAGCCGCCAAGCATGGCGATTTGTAGCAGGTAGGGCGGCAGCGTGGGCCGTTGGAGGCGCGGTCGCGTTCGGGACGCGTCGATCCGGTCGAGCGCAGTGATCTCGGCGACAGTGAGAACGCTGTCTGGCTCGGCGTCTGGCTTGGCGCGCGCCGATATAGTGACGAAGAATATGCGCCAGCTGACCACCGCGATGAGAGCGAGGAACTTCGCCAGCCTCTTGGCGGTCTCAAGCCTCGCCTCCTCGGCACGGCAGCCGGACTTCATCACCTTGTGGAACACCTCCGCCTTCCAGCGCAAGGCGTACCAGCCCAGCTTCTCGACCGCCACGGAGAGATCTTCGACCGGCAAGTTGGTCACCAGCTTCCAGTCAATCGGCTCGCGACCGGGCGGCGGATTCTCTTCGAGTGCGTGGAGGTAAGTCAGAGCCTGCGGACTGTAGCGCTTCTGCTTGCCCGCTGGCGGCAAGGTATTGACGGCGGCGAACTTCACCTGCAGCCAGGTCGTCTCGTCCTGATCAACCGTAATGCGATGACGTCCCGCCCAAGGCGCCGCCGCGCAGGTTCTCCAGCCAGCGGTAGCTCTCCCTCATCTCGATGGCACGAGGGTGGGATTGATGTGCCGCTTGAGCGCGAGCGTTCCCTTGGACTTCGTTCGTGTCCAGAACTTCGCCGCCGTCAGACCGAGGGGTGTGCCGGTGAGAGTGACGGCCAGGCTCGAATGCATCAGCACCCCGCACAGGGTCAGCACGTTGGGCTGCCCGGCCTTGTAGCGCCCGGCGTTAATGGTTTGGGTGAAGCCAATTTTGCCCGGCTGCGCGGGGCTGTAGATAAATTCGGTCGTATCCTGCAGGATAAGGATCGGACCTTCGCTCGCCGCAACGCGCGCCGCGGTCGCGGCGAAATGGCCGGCGAGAATGCTATGTTCGGTCACACGCGGATGGTCAACGAAGCGGTAGGCCGCCTTCGCCGCCGACCAGTCGCGGCGGGCCGCCGGGATTGGCTTGCCCGGCGCAGCTGATATCTGATCCAGCAACCGTTGCAGCCGACGGGACCAGACGCCTGTCGGGAAGGGCCGCCGCAGAAAGCTCTTCCTCCTGCCAAGCGGCTTCGCTGCTGCTGGTCTTGTCTCGCATCCGTGACGCCTCCGTGATTCGGCATCACGGACAGAATCACGGCAGATTCACACGGGGCAATAGGCCCGCCGACGATGTGGGGAATCGAAAGCTTCACCGGATGCGTACATCAGGCCGGCATCGAAGCTCGGATCAAGGACATCTGCGCCACGCGGGTCGCTACGGATACGCACGCCTAACTTCGTCTTGGCATTCTCCAGATGAAAAGCGATCCGGACTAAACCGGACGTGCTTTAGCGGAGGCCAATCCCGAAACAGCGCCTGTGAGCGACATCGAGAATCCGATTGACCAACTTCGAGGAACTGTACCCGGCGGTGGTCGCGGCCGAGACGTAAGCACTGGTCGTGCCGAGCCCCGGCATCGTGTTAATCTCCAGAACAAACGGCTGGCCGAAATCGTCTATCCGGAAGTCTACGCGGGCGTAGTCTCGGCACTGGCAGATACCGAAGGTCTCAACCGAAATATCCCGCAGCACCGTCGCAAGCCTGCTTCCGATCTGCGCCGGGCAAATCTTCGGCGGCGCCGCGACCACCATGTGCTTCGCTTCCCAAGTCACAAAACGCGTCTCGCGGTCGCCGAAATCCTGCTCCACAAGAGGCAACACTTCGAGTTCTTCGTTTCCCAGCAGCGCGACCCAGATTTCTCGCCCCTCAATGTACTCCTCCACAAGCGCATCCTGAGCGAATTGCGTGACAACCACTTCTACAGCCTGCCTCAAATGGGCGGGCTCATTTACGAGCTGCACTCCGCAACTGTCCGATTCGTGACGGGGCTTCACTATCATCGGGAATCGCAACTCTCCTGTACTTTCGGTGCCGTGTCGCATCACGCGAAAATTCGGTGTAGGCAAACCACTATCGCGGATGAGCCTCTTGGTGATGACCTTGTCCAGCGCCATCCCATGCCCGAGCGGACCGGATCCGGTGTATGGGACGCCGGCCATCTCGAGCATGGCCGGAACGTGGGTGAGACGGCATTCGCCCTGAATTCCGTATGCCATGTTGAACACGAATCCCGAGGGGCGGGCTTGGGACTCCGGGGCCATGAACCGCTCCAGCGTGGCCAGCATGCTTTTATCGCCCTCGCATAGCAGCGTCTCGTGACCGCCTTCTTGCAGTGCCTTCCCCACGCTTTCAATCGTCTCGCGGCCATATGCCTCCGGACAAGGCTGACCGAACCGATTGATCACGCCCCGAGTATCATCGTTCCACACGATAGCTATGCGCATGAGCTACTCCCTGGATTTTTGCCCGCTGTCGCCAACTTAATTCGCTGCATCCTCCTGTTTTCAGCCCGGGGGCCGATCTTCGCGGATTCCGCTTGTATGGAACGCCCCCGCCGAAAGGTGGTGCGAAGCACCACGGCCGACCACATGCTGCGTCAAGAAACAATGACAGTGAAACGCCTATGCTCGTAACGTATGCTTCTCCGCGTCTCACGCAATTTGCGTGCCCGCCGGGTTGCCGCGAGACAAATACTTGCGCCCCCTATGTGACAGCGTTTGAACATTGACGCAGGTTTCGAACATTGACGCCTTTAACCCCACATCGGTGTGTCGCGTTCGCGACACAGGCTGTTTAGCCAATCTTTGATTGCCTCAGGCTAAATAGCAGAAAAGGGACAGCAATCTTTCTTCTTCCGTCCGATCAGCCAAATTGCCATGAGTTTTGCTTCCTTTGGTGTGAGGCGCGGAGCTTCCGACCGGCATTCAGTTCGCGGGTAACCGCGATGGATGGAATGAGGATTACATGAATCTCGAAACAAAACGCTTATTCATGCGCCCCATACGTCCTTGGGATGAAAATGCGCTGCATCGCCTGCACTGCGATCCGCTAGTAGTCGAGTCCACGATGGAGGGAATTCCGCCAACACGGGGAATGACTAATGCGCGACTGTCCCTCTACCTTCATGAGTGGGGAACCTACGGTTACGGATTCTGGATGATATATGAACGAGACAACGGCGGCGACCTGCGCTTCGTGGGGCTGTCCGGGCTGCGCCGCTTAGATGACCACGCCCTTGAAGTCGGATGCCGTTTGTTCGGAGCCAAGTGCGGTCAAGGGATTGGGCCGGAGAGTCTTAAGCCGGTGATCGAGTTCGCCTTCGCAAACCAACCTATCGATCGGCTGGTCGCTCTCATCCGACCAGCGAATATTCGATCTCTCAGAATGAGCGCTCCCCTGGGCTTTTCCTATCTTCGGTCGGCTGTCATTGATGGAACGAACTATCGATGGTTTGAATTGCGCCGTACGCCTCAGTGATGCTTATAAAATCCCTGAACGCCATGTACCTGTCTGGCCGTCGTACGCACCCGGTGAAGGCTTCACCGGATGCGTACCGCAAACGGGGATTTCGCTCCGGATCGACGATGTTGTCGACCGCGGGAATTGTCTTCGTGCAGTTCGCCATAGCCGCACTTGCGCTCCGCCCACCTGCAAAGGTGGTCGGCGGCAGGACAGTTGGCGGCCGGCGATCATGGCCGGATGAGGCCCCGGCGGCGGCCACGCTACCCACCCGGTAACGACGATCGATTCTTGCCAGCATAACAACGATTTCAGTCCGAATGACGCGGTGAGCGATGCCGGCTGCGTATTCCAATGAAACCGGACGGTGATTCCGAGACGAAACCGGACGCCTATTCCAATAAAATACCGGACGCGATTCCGAGGCGAAGCCGGACGGCTTAGAGCGCCTCTGGGTCGTTTTTGATATTTGTCGACGAAGTCGTTTTCGGTCAAGCGGGAGTTGTGTCTGGGGCTGGCAGGACCTTGTGTTTGCGCATGCTTTCACCGGAAAGTTCGATGCGGTAGGCGTTATGAACAAGGCGGTCGAGAACGGCATCGGCGATGGTCGGATTGCCGATCATGTCGTACCAGTGATCCACGGGAATTTGACTTGTGACGATGGTGGAACGCTTCTCGTAGCGATCCTCGACGATTTCCAGGAGATCGCGGCGTTGCTCGTCGTTGAGCTTCTCAGGCCCCCAATCGTCTAAGATAAGCAAATCGGTTTTGGCCAGGCTCTTGAGCAGCTTCGCGTAACGGCCGTCTCCGCGGGCCAGGGCGAGCGTAGCGAAGAGGCGCGGCACACGGTGGTATGCGACCGAAAGGTCCTCGCGGCATGCCTTGTGGCCGAGCGCGCAGGCCAGCCAGCTCTTTCCGACGCCGGCCGAAACAGCTTCATACTGCCGGCTACCAGGGCGGTCGTGGTTCGATTGTCCGCTATGTCTTTCATCCGCGCTGCGGTGAAGCTGTCGTAGTTACCGGCCGACAGCGCTATCGCGGCGAAGTGTCGTTCATCATCCGGCAGCCGGACGGCACATTGGCGGTGGTGCCGGCGTGGATGATGGAGGACAGCGCCGCGACGATGGCTGTCAATGACACACCCCGTCTGCCGCTTTCGTGCCTGCGCGATCTCCGTTCCGAACTCGATGCCTGCCTATGCTTGCTGCGCAGCGACTCAATTCATGGAGGAGACGAGCATGCAGCGCAGGCAGCCCAGTTACCGTCAACCGGATCTGTTCGTCACCGAGCCGCGGCGAATGCCACTGCCGCCCGAGCGGCAGAAGCGGCTTCTGCCGCTGATCGGCGCACTCCTGAAGGAGTCCGCATCGACCCCGCCGGCGAGGGAGACGGACGATGAAGATCACGGTTGAGCATCTTGCGCGCGGGGCGTTCGTGTACGTCCGGCAATCCACCGCCGACCAGCTTGTCAACAACCCCGAAAGCCGCCGGCGGCAGTATGGGTTGGCCGAACGTGCCCGCGCCCTTGGCTGGACGGACGTGACGGTCATCGACGAGGATCTCGGCCGTTCGGGATCGGGGATCAGCCGGCCGGGCTTCGAACGGCTGCTGGCGGCGATCTGCGAAGGCCGGGTCGGTGCCGTTCTTGCCATCGAAGCCTCACGCCTGGCGCGCAACGGGCGTGACTGGCACACGCTGATCGAGTTTTGTGGTCTCGTCGGCACGCTGATCATCGATGAGGACGGCATTTATGAGCCGCGACATCCGAATGATCGGCTGCTGCTCGGCATGAAGGGGACGATGAGCGAGCTCGAGCTGTCGATCTTGCGCGCCCGGTCGATTGAAGCCTTGAAGCAGAAGGCGCGCCGGGGGGAACTCTTCCTGACAGTGGCGGTCGGCTATGTGAGGGCGGGCCGCGACCGGATTGAAAAGGACGCCAATCTGCGCGTGCGCGAGGCGATCGCCCTGGTGTTCTCCCGCTTCGCTGGGATGCAGAGCATCCGCCAGGTCCACCTCTCGTTGCGCAACGACGGCATCGTGCTGCCTTGCGTCAGCTACTCGCGAGAGGGCGGCCGCGCTATCGTGTGGAAGCTGCCGGTCTACAACACGGTGCATCACATCCTGACCAATCCGATCTATGCGGGCGCCTACGCCTTCGGGCGGACCGGCAGTCGCGTGACGATCGAAAATGGCCGCAAGCGCATCGTGCGCGGCTTTCGCAAGGAGCAATCCGAATGGGAGGTCTTGCTCGTCGACCATCACGAGGGTTACCTCAGTTGGGCGGAATACGGAAGGAATCAGCGCCTGATCGCGGACAACGCCAACGGCAAGGGCATGATGATGGCACGCGGCGCGTTGCGGCGAGGCGAACTTCTACTCGGCGGTCTGCTGCGTTGCGGCCATTGCGGGCGCAAACTCCATGTCGCCTATAGCGGCAAGAATGGCAACACAGGCCGCTATCACTGCCGCGGCGCGCAGTTGAACCACGGCACTGAGTCGTGCATCTCGTTCGGCTCGCTGCGGGTCGACCTTGCCGTTGGCGCAGAAGTCGTTCGGCTGCTCCAGCCGCTAGGTGTTGAGGCCGCACTCCAGGCGATCGAGGCCCGCCGGATGGAGGCCGGCGAAAGGCGGCGGCAGATCGAGTTGGCGCTTGAGCAAGCGCGTTATGAGGCCGCGCTGGCGCGGCGCCAATACGACGCAGTCGATCCCGATAACCGTCTGGTGGCCAGCGAACTTGAACGACGGTGGAATGCGGCGTTGGTAGTCGTTCAAGAACGCGAGGCGGAATTGCGGGCTTTGGGACGACACCAACTGGAGGCGCTGTCTGATGATGAACGCCAGGCACTGCTGCGCATGGGCGCTGATCTTGAGGCGGCTTGGCACCATCCCGCGGCCACAGCAGCCAGCCGCAAGCGCATCCTTCGCGCCGTGCTGCGCGAGATCGTCGTGCGCATCGAAAACGAGCAGATTGAATTGATGATACACTGGCAGGGCGGCGACCACACGGTGCTTGCCGTGAAGAAGAACCGGGCGGGCCAACACCGCTGGATTGTCGAGCCCGAGACCGAGACGCTGATCCGTCATCTCGCCCGGCTGATGCCCGACAAGGCTATTGCGTCACTGCTGAACCGCCTGGGCAAGAAGACAGGGCGTCTCAACGGATGGACGCAGTCGCGAGTGTGCAGCTTCCGCAGCAAGCATGGCATCGCGGTCTACCAGGAGGGGGAACGGGCCGCGCGCGGCGAAGTTACCTTGAACGAGGCGGCTGACATCCTCAATCTAAGCCCGATGACGGTGCTGCGCATGATCCGCAGCCGCATCCTGCCGGCAGAACAACATTGCAAAGGGGCACCTTGGGTCATCCGCAGAGAAGATCTTGAGAACCCGGATGTAGGGGATCGCTCCAATGCCAGCCGCAAGCGTCCGCTAACATCAAATCCGGATCAACAAATCCTTGTCTTTCAATGACATACCAAGGTGGGCATTATGACGTGGGATCGGCCGGTCCGATCAGGAGCAGGCTATGGCGCTGTCTGATCCAGTCGCATGTCCCCAGCTTCATGAAGAGATTGCGATCGAGACCGCGAGTTGCACGGAAATCGGCATTCTCGAGCTGGGCGTCATGACGTAGCCTGGCGGCTCGCGCTCTGGCCTCGAAGCGCTTCTGACGGCGCGTTGTCGCCTCCCGTTCGAGCAAGAGGGCAAGCCATTCGCCGTGCTCGAGGGCTCTTGTCTCCGGTTGCATCTCCAGTTCCCGGAAAGCGCTGGCCATGCCGGAAAGACCGAGGTCGCGCAGCATGTCGATGGTAGGGTTGGTCAGCATCGTTGATTGTTCCTTAGTGAAAGTAGCCGGGGCCACGAAGATTGGCGTGCGCGCCGACGGCGGCAGGTTCGGCGGTGTGCCTGGACGCTTTGTAGGTTTTGATGAGGGCGCTGATGCTTTTGCAGTTCAGGCCGCCGATCTCGAGCGCACGGGCCGAAACGGCTTCGGCCTGCGCCGTGTCGATCACCTGGTAGAGCTTGAGAACGCCCAGGCATGTTCTGAAGCCCTGTTCCGGATGCGGCCGGCTGGCAAGGATGGCGATGACGAGTCCCTCGGTCTGTGGACCGATCGAGCGAGCCCAGCGCCGGAAGCGCTCCGGCGACCATTCCGCGTAGCGGCGGTGCGAACTGGGCATGTGGTCCGGATCGGTTCCGAAACGGTCCCCACCATAGCGGCGCTGATGGGCAGCGACGCGTTTGCCCTTGAAGAAGATCTCGATCGTTCGGCTCGTCGCCCGGACATCCACCTGCTCTCGAATGAGGCTGTGCGGCACGGAGTAGAAATAGCGCTCGAACTCGACATGATAGTCTGTCGATACACGCGCCAGCCGCCACTCGGCGAACTCGTATTCCTCGGCCGGCAGCACGGCGAGCGCTGGACGTTCCATCGTCTCGAACAGGTCGCGACGGCACTGGCCAAGTCGGCGCATGACGTGGGTGTTGATCCGCTCGACAGCCTCCCGGATAGCGGCATTGGCTTCGTCCAGTGAAAAGAAAGTTTGGTTCCGCAGCCGGCCGAGAATGCAGCTTTGAGCGAAACGGACGCCGCTTTCGACCTTGGCTTTATCCTTTGGTCGCCTCGGCCGCGCCGGCAGAACCCCGACGCCGTAGTGGGAAGCCATCATGCCGAAGCTGCGATTGATCTCTGGGTCGTAGAAGCTTGACCGGTTCACGCCAGACTTCAGGTTGTCGGGGACAATCAGGCGGGGCACGCCGTCAAAGAAGCGGAACATGCGCACATGCGAGCCAATCCAATCCGGCAAGGTCTGGCTCCAGGTCGCCTCGGCAAAGGCGTAGCTCGATGCGCCGAGCACCCCGAGAAAGATCTCGGCCTCGCGGATCTCGCCGGTCTTGCGGTCCACGATCGGCAGCTTCTTACCGGAATAGTCGACGAATACCTTGTCACCGGCGACATGCTTCTGGCGCATCGTTGGCGTCAGGCGCCGCTCGAAGCCTCTAAACAGGTCACAGAACCTGCTGTAAGCGTAACCATCAGGATGAACGGCCCGGTACTCCTCCCACAGGATCGACAGCGTCACGCCCGGCTTCTTCAGTTCGACCGTCAGCGCGCCCCAGTCGGGCTCGGCGCGGCGGCGTATCCCTTGTTTGACGCCCTGACGGGAGAAGAGCCGATGTTCGAGAACATCGTCAGTCAGCTCCGCAGGCAATGGCCAGGAAAGCCCGGCGGCACTCGCTCGCTCTATGTTGTCCTGCACCGTACTGCGGGCGATTCCAAGCATGGTGGCAATGTCGCGAACGCTTATAC
>NZ_RZSF01000205.1:0-12123 GCF_004023325.1 Mesorhizobium sp. M1A.F.Ca.ET.072.01.1.1
CCGAACCCGACCTCGATTTGGCCGAGTTGCTGCGGCGTTCACGCCGGTGGCTGCGCGAGGGCAAGGCTGATGCGGATGAGCAGAAACGCGTGCGAAAACTGGCGGAAACGATCCAGCGCGTCCAGCGCGTCGGCTCCTGGGCCTTCGCCAATCAGACGATAACCCAGGAGGAGATCGCCGAGCATCTGAAGCGCATCCGCAACGACTATTGCAAAGGCAACTTGCGCGATTCGATCAACCGCTTCATTCCGCAGCCCGCCGGGCCGCGCTGCGCTCACATCCGCGTGCCCGAGCCGTTGGCGCTTCATGCCTATGATGGTTCGGTCGAAGAGGCGCTCGCCGTGCTGCGCTCAAGGATGCAGGAAGCGGTGTCGAGAATCGTGACCGAACTTGAAGCCGCCGGCGGCTTCATTTCCTATCCGAATCCCTTCTATCATCGCTGACTTCGCGTCGGCCCGGGATGATTGTGAGCGGGCCGCCGATGTCGGTTGGAGTGCGGCAAGCTCGATGGCTGTCTATGTCGATGCGGCGATCTGGAAATGGGCCGGCCATCGCTGGTGCCATCTGCTCGCCGACGACACCGACGAGCTCCACCGCTTTGCCGCCGAACTCGGCCTCAAGCGCTCGTCCTATCAGGGGCCGCCGAAGACTTCGGCGCCGCATTACGATATCACCGGCTTTGAGCGCGACCGCGCCGTGCGGCTTGGCGCGGTCGAATGCAGTCGCGAGGAGATTGTCGCCGTCTTCCGCCGCGTCAGGGTGCCGAACGGCAAGACCCGACGCTGACGGAGTTTTGATGCATGTCGTTGTCCCAGAACCGCCGAACACTTCTGGGCGACATGCATAAGTGCGCGGATCGCCGCAGGTGAGGGCGTTTTCCGGTGGCTCGCTTGCGTTTACGAGACTTCCCCTCTATATGCGCGCTCATTCCACACACGGACTTTGGTGTCTGCCCGGGAGAAATCCGGCTGAAACCTCCGGTGGCATCAGGACATAAGTCCGAAATGCCTGTGTCCGTGGAGGCCAACCGGAAAGGAACTAAGGAATGGCTCTGCCTGATTTCAGCATGCGCCAGCTTCTGGAAGCTGGTGTTCACTTCGGCCACCAGACCCACCGCTGGAACCCGAAGATGGCGCCCTACATCTATGGCGCCCGCAACAACATCCACATCATCGATCTGTCGCAGACGGTGCCGCTGCTGCACCAGGCCCTGAAGCAGGTTTCCGACACCGTCGCCAAGGGCGGCCGTGTGCTGTTCGTCGGCACCAAGCGCCAGGCTTCGGACATCGTCGCCGACGCCGCGCAGCGTTCGGCCCAGTATTACGTCAACTCGCGTTGGCTGGGCGGCATGCTGACCAACTGGAAGACGATCTCGAATTCGATCCAACGCCTGCGCAAGCTCGACGAGACGCTGGCCGGCGAGGCCCAGGGCCTCACCAAGAAGGAGCGCCTCAACCTCGACCGCGAGCGCGAGAAGCTCAACAAGGCGCTGGGCGGCATCAAGGACAT
Source organism: Mesorhizobium sp. M1A.F.Ca.ET.072.01.1.1 (assembly GCF_004023325.1). Taxonomy (NCBI): domain Bacteria; kingdom Pseudomonadati; phylum Pseudomonadota; class Alphaproteobacteria; order Hyphomicrobiales; family Phyllobacteriaceae; genus Mesorhizobium; species Mesorhizobium sp. M1A.F.Ca.ET.072.01.1.1. The sequence continues at coordinate 1,510 of NZ_RZSF01000205.1, forward strand.
GGGCTCGACGCCGGACCTGATGTTCGTCATCGACACAAACAAGGAGGCGATCGCCATCCTCGAGGCCAAGCGCCTCGGCATCCCGGTCGTCGCCATCATCGATTCCAACTGCGACCCGGACAAAATCGACTTCCCGATCCCCGGCAATGACGACGCGGCCCGCGCGATCCAGCTTTATTGCGACCTGATCGCCAAGGCTGCGATCGACGGCATCGCCCGGCAGCAGGGCGCGCTCGGCATGGACATCGGCGCGTCGGCCGAGGCTCCGGTCGAACCGGCGCTCGACACTCCGGCCACTGAAGCTCCGGAAGCTTGAAAAACGAAGGCCGGCTTCGGCCTTCATCTTTCCAATAAGATGGCGCGTTAAAGCGCTTTTGCCGGGCGCATCATCGGGATTCGATGGTGCGTCGGCGCTTTTGAAACAAAGAGGCGACAATGAGCATTTCGGCTGCACAGGTCAAAGAACTCCGCGACTTGACCGGCGCGGGCATGATGGACTGCAAGGCGGCGTTGAACGAAACCAACGGCGACATGGAAGCGGCCGTCGACTGGCTGCGCAAGAAGGGCATCTCCAAGGCCGACAAGAAGGCCGGCCGCACCGCGGCGGAAGGCCTGATCGGCGTCGATTCCGGTGTTCGCGAAGCTGCGGTCGTCGAGGTTAATTCCGAGACCGACTTCGTCGCGCGCAACGCCGCCTTCCAGGAAATCGTCGCCAACGTCGCCAAGGTGGCGCTCGCCTATGGCACGACCGAAGCGGTTGCCGCGGCCAAGTATCCGGGCTCCGACAAGTCGGTCACCGACACCATCAAGGACGCGGTCGGCACCATCGGTGAGAACATGGGCTTCCGCCGCTCGGCCAAGCTCACTGTCCCGCATGGCGCGGTGGCGACCTATGTCCACAATGCCGTCGCGGATGGCCTCGGTAAGCTCGGCGTGCTTGTCGCGATCGAGACTACCGGCAATGAGCATGCGGCGAACGCCTTCGGCCGCCAGGTCGCCATGCATGTCGCCGCCACCAACCCGGTTGCGCTGACTGCCGAGGAAGTCGACCCGGCCCTGATCGAGCGCGAGAAGGCGATCTTCTCCGACCAGGCCCGCCAGTCCGGCAAGCCGGAAGCGATCATCGAGAAGATGGTCGAGGGCCGGCTGCGCAAGTTCTATGAAGAGGTCGTGCTCCTGAAGCAGGCCTTCGTGCTCAATCCCGACATCACCGTCGAGAAGGCGCTGAAGGATGCCGAGAAGGAGATCGGCGCGCCGGCCAAGATCACCGCTTACCTGCGCTTCGCGCTGGGCGAAGGCATCGAGAAGGAAACGACCGATTTCGCGGCTGAAGTCGCGGCCGCGGTCAAGAAATAGCTCCGATCCTGGGGAGCGCTTAGCGTTTCCCTTGAGGTGAAGAGCTCACGAGCTCAGGCAACTCGGCCGGGTGTCCGCATGGATGCCCGGCCGATCTCTTGAGCGGTATCGATAAAGGCTCTGAGCTTCGGCGCCATCGATGCCCGGCGCGGAAAATAGAGGAACAGGCCTGGCTCCTCGATCGCCGTCTTCGGCAGGATCTGGACCAGACGACCCGCGGCGAGATCGGCGCGCACCAGCGGCTCGAATACGTAGGCGAGCCCGACGCCAGCAAGCGCAAGATCGATCGCCGCAAGCGAATCGGTGACGATGGCCGTGCCGCGCGTCTCGACCACGACATCCTTGCCGTGCTCGTTCAGATCCCAACGATAGAGCCCGCCGGCGCGGACAAGCCGGTAGCCGATGCAATTGTGCTTGGCGAGATCGGCCACGGCGCGGGGACGGCCGTGCTTTTCGACATAGGCGGGCGAGGCGACAACCACCGCCTTGAAGGGAGGCGTAAGCCGCACGGTGATCATGTCCTGTGCGATCATCTCGCCCAGCCTGATGCCGGCATCGAAACCCTCGCCGACGATATCGACCAGGGCCTGGTCGGCGAAGACCTCGACCGTTACCTCCGGATAGCGTTCGGCCATGGCCGCGATCACCGGCGTGACCGCCAGGGGGATCGCGATATTGGACGCATTGATCCTGAGCAGGCCGGAGGGCCTGCCCTTGACGCCGCGGATACGGTCGATGCGCTCGGAGATGTCCTGCAGGGCAGCGGCCGCGGTCTCCACCAGCGCCTTGCCGGCTTCGGTCAGCGAAACGCTGCGCGTTGTGCGCGCAAACAGCGGCTGGCCGATGCGCTCTTCCACCAGCCGCACCGCATGGCTGACGGCCGACGGACTCATGCCGAGCTCGGCCGCGGCAAGCGCGAAGCCGCCGCGCCGAGCCACGGCGACGATCACCGGCAGATGCGTCAGCAGATCTCGATCCATTCATGAATAACATCGCATAGTCCTTGCGAACAATGCAATCTTATCGATGCCGTCAAGGTGGTCCACATTGTCGCCAAACACATCGGCGGTGGGGCGCGATGCGCAAGGAGAAGAAAAACATGAATGCTTTGAGACACGTGGCCTTCGCGGCAGGACTGGCACTGGCGCCGGTCGATGCCGGCGGAGCCGAACCAATGGGCTGGCAAGCGCTCGCCGACGAGCGCGCCGTCATCCGTATCGCGGACGCCATTGACCGCGCCGTCGATGCGCAGGATTGGAAGCTCGCCCGCAGCTACTTCGCTGACCGGGTCACCGCCGACTTCAGCAGCCTTTCCGGACAGCCCGCGGCCACGGTCGCCTCCGACGATCTGATCGGCGCCTGGGCTGCCAATCTCAAAGGCAGCAAGACGAGCCTGCACCTGCGGACCAACCATCAGGTCGAAATAGAGGCCGATACGGCGACCGTCCGTTCCAACGGCTATGCCTGGAACAGGATGGACGGCAATGGCGATCCGCTCTGGGAGGTCTGGGGCACCTATGAGCATCGCCTGACCCGATCGGGTCAAGGCTGGAAGGTCGACAGCTTCACGTTCCGCATGACGCATGAGCGGGGCAATCCCTGGGTGAAAGCGACGCCTGGCCAATAAGCCCATACCAAACACGATCGGAACACGTCATGAGCATGAACTACTACACGCTTGGCAACAGCGGCCTGCGCGTCAGCCGGCTGGCGCTGGGCACCATGACCTTCGGCACCGAATGGGGCTGGGGTGCTGACAGGGAAACCGCCCGCGCCATGTTCGACGCCTATGTCGAGGCCGGCGGCAATTTCTTCGACACGGCCGACCTCTACACGGACGGGACCGCAGAGACCTGGCTCGGCGAATTCGTCGGCGAGCGCGGCTTGCGCGACAAGGCGGTGATCGCCACCAAATTCACGATGAACAAGGAACCCGGCAATCCGAATGCCGGCGGCAATGGCCGAAAGAACATCATGCGCGCGGTGGACGCTTCGCTGAAGCGGCTCGGAACCGACTATATCGATCTTTACCTCATGCATGTCTGGGACAGGCTGACGCCGGCCGAGGAGGTGTTGCGCACGCTGGACGACTTGGTGCGTGCCGGCAAAGTACGCCATATCGGTCTTTCCGACGTGCCGGCCTGGTATGCCGGGCGGGCGCAGGCGATCGCCGAACTGCGCGGCTATGAGCCGGTCTCGGCCCTGCAGCTCGAATATTCGCTCGCCGAGCGCTCGATCGAACATGAATTCGCGCCTTTCGCCTCGCGTCACGGCGCCGGCATGATGGTGTGGAGTCCGCTGGCCAGCGGCCTGCTCAGCGGCAAATACCGCCCGGCGCAGGCCGGCAATGCCGGCCGGCTCGACGGGTTCCGCAACACCACGCATCCGGGTTTCCAGAAATTCAGCGAACGCAATTGGGCGATCGTTACGGAACTCGAGAAGGTGGCTTCCGAACTCGATCGAAGCATGGCGCAGGTGGCGCTGAACTGGGTTGCGGCGCAGCCGGGTGTGGCCACCGTCATCCTCGGCGCGACGAAACTTGCCCAGTTGCAGGACAATCTGCGGGCGCTCGACTTTTCAATCCCTGCCGAGTTCCGCAAGCGGCTCGATTCGGTGAGCCTTGCGCCCTCGCCGTTCCCGCATTCCTTTTTTGGACCCGAGATCCAGGTCAGGGTGGCCGGCGGCGTCGTGACCGGCGACAAGCCGTCCGGCTATTCGCTGCCGGTCCTGATCGAAGGCGAGGCGGTCAGCATCAGCAGCAACTGATCGGAAAAGCCTGGAATTTTGCGCGAGGGCGCGGCGTGACATCGCCGCGCCCTTCGTGTATCGGGTCGAACCATCGTGCCAGCGCCGCCAGGCGAAGCGAGGCGCCTTTCGCCTCCAGATTTGCCCGCGCCGAGATTTTTCGAGGAACCAGATGACGGTGAAGCCCCTCTATCGACGTGTCTTGCTGAAAGCTTCGGGCGAAGCCTTGATGGGGGAACAGCATTTCGGCATCGACGTCTCGGTCGTCGACCGTATCGCAGCCGACATTGCCGAGGCGCGGGCGCTTGGCGTCGAAGTCGGAGTCGTGATCGGCGGCGGCAACATCTTCCGCGGCGTGGCCGTCGCCTCCAAGGGCGGCGACCGCGTCACCGGCGATCACATGGGAATGCTCGCCACCGTCATCAACTCGCTGGCGCTGCGCACCTCGCTGAACAAAATTGGCGTCGACGCCGTAGTGCTTGCGGCCATTGCCATGCCGGAACTCTGCGAAAGTTTTTCACAGCGCCAGGCGACCGCCTATATGAACCAGGGCAAGGTGGTGATCTTTGCCGGCGGCACCGGCAATCCGTTCTTCACCACCGATTCGGCCGCAGCGCTGCGCGCCGCCGAGATCGGCGCCGACGCGCTGTTCAAGGGCACCCAGGTCGACGGCGTCTATTCGGCCGACCCGAAGAAGGATCCGGATGCGGTGCGCTTCGACCGCATAAGTCATGCCGAAGTCATCAAACGCGGGCTTACGATCATGGATACGGCCGCGATTGCACTTGCGCGTGAAAACAACATTCCGATAATCGTCTACTCGATCCACGAAAAAGGTGGTTTCGGCGAAATTCTAAGAGGCGGCGGCCGCTGCACCATCGTCGCGGACAATTGACTGGGGCCGAAGACGGCTGAATGATCGCCGGTCCCGGACGAGACTAGAAGACAAGCAGTGAACCCGGCGAACGGGTCGAGGAGATGATCATGAGTGGCGAGTACGACGATCTCAAGCGGCGCATGGACGGGGCGATCGCGGCCTTCAAGCACGATCTCGCTTCGCTGCGCACCGGCCGCGCTTCCAGCAACCTGCTCGACGCCGTCCAGGTCCATGCCTACGGTACGACGATGCCCATCAACCAGGTGGCCAATGTATCGGTGCCCGAGCCGCGAATGATTTCGGTCTCGGTCTGGGACAAATCGATGGTGAGCGCCGTCGACCGCGCTATCCGCGAGGCCAATCTTGGCTTCAATCCGATCGTCGACGGCACCAATCTGAGGATTCCTTTGCCCGAACTCAACGAGCAGCGCCGCAAGGAACTGGTCAAGATCTCGCACGGCTATGCGGAGAACGCCCGCGTCGCGGTTCGCCATGTCCGTCGCGACGGCATGGATTTCCTCAAAAAGGCGGAAAAGGACGGCACGATCAGCGAAGACGATCATCGCAAGCGCTCCGACCAGGTTCAGAAGCTGACCGATGAGATGATCAGCACCATCGATCACCTGCTTTCCGATAAGGAAGCTGAAATCATGCAGGTTTAGGGTCGGTTTCTCACCGGCTCGAAAGCGAGACCATGACAACCCCCGCGCATGTCGCGATCATCATGGACGGAAACGGACGCTGGGCCAAGGCGCGCGGCATGCCGAGGCTTGCCGGCCACCGCGCCGGCGTCGAAGCCTTGCGCAAGACGGTGCGCGCCGCACCAGAGCTCGGCATCTCCTATCTGACGGTCTACGCCTTCTCCTCTGAAAACTGGTCGCGGCCGAAATCCGAGGTCAGCGACCTGATGGGCCTCCTGAAGCTCTTCATCCGCCGCGATCTCGCCGAGCTGCACCAAAACGGCGTGCGGGTGAGGGTGATCGGCGACAGGGAGGGGCTGCAGCCGGACATCAGAGGCCTGCTGCAGGAGGCCGAATCGCTGACCGCCGGCAATGAGGCGCTGACGCTGGTCATCGCCTTCAACTATGGCGGGCGCGACGAGATCGTGCGCACCGCGCGCAAGCTCGCCGATGCCGTGGCTCGTGGCGACATGACAAGCGACGCCATCACGATGGACAGCTTTGCCGGCTCGCTCGACACCGAGGGCATTCCCGATCCAGACCTCGTGATCCGCACCAGCGGCGAGCTCAGGCTGTCGAACTTTCTTTTGTGGCAGGCCGCCTATAGCGAGCTTGTCTTCCTGCCTTGCTACTGGCCGGACTTCAGCCGGGAGCACCTGGCCGACGCCCTGCGCGACTTTGCCGGCCGCGAACGCCGTTTCGGCGGGCTCGCCGCCCGCGACGTCGCCTTGTAGCGCGGCATCGATGAGCAATCTCCAGCAGCGTGTCATCTCGGCCATCGTGATGGCAGCCGCCACACTTGTGCTCACCTGGCTCGGCGGGCTGCCGTTCCGCCTGTTCTGTGCGGCGATCGCGGCGTTGATCTTCTACGAATGGACGCGCATGTCGCGCGCTGAGAACGGTGCGACGCTCGGCTTTCTGCCGGAAGTGCTGATTCTCGTCTTCATCGGCGTGCTGATCGCCGGCCTGCCGGCACTTTGGCTGCTGCTTCTGGTCGCAGCCATCACTGCTATCGTCGCTGTTGCCGCGCGGCTGCGGGGAGCAGCGCAGTGGGAGGCCTCGGGGCTGGCATACGCGTCGTTGTCCGGCTTGTCGCTCGCCTATCTGCGCGGGGACAGCCACTCAGGATTGATCGCCATCCTCTTCCTGTTCGCGGTCGTCTGGGCGACCGACATAGCGGCCTATTTCGTCGGCCGCAGGGTCGGCGGCCCGAAGCTTGCGCCATCGATCTCGCCCGGCAAGACGCAGAGCGGCGCGCTTGGCGGCGCTGTCGGCGGCATCGCTGCCGGATCGGTGCTGGCAATCGCCGCCGGGGCCGGCAATCTCACTATGCTCGGCCTCGTCGCCTTGGCGCTCTCGATCGTCTCGCAGATCGGCGATCTTTTCGAATCCTGGGTCAAGCGCCGGCACGGCTGCAAGGATTCGAGCAATCTCATTCCCGGCCATGGCGGGGTCATGGACAGGGTGGACGGGCTTGTCGCGGCTTCGTTCGCCCTGTACGTCATCGGTTGGATTGCGGCGGGCGCCGACCATCCGGCAATGGGGCTGTTTCCGAACTGACTGGCGTCGCCAATGGGCGAAAACGACGCGTGCCACGGATTCGCCCGGATTGATGCCACAGTCGCGGCGGACTGTCGCGCTGGGCGAATTTTGAGGGCATGACTTGAACGAGATTCTTCACGCGATCTTCAGCACGCAGGGCTTTGTCCTCGGCACCCTTGTGCCGTTCCTGTTCGTGCTCACCGTCGTGGTGTTCGTGCATGAGATGGGCCACTACCTCATCGGCCGCTGGTGCGGCATCGGCGTCAAGGCTTTTGCCATCGGCTTCGGCCCGGAGCTCTTTGGTTTCAACGACCGCCACGGCACCCGCTGGAAGCTTTGCGTCATTCCGCTTGGCGGCTACGTCAAATTCGTCGGCGACATGAACGCGACATCGAGCCAGCCGAGCACCGAAGACCTCGAATCGCTGAGCGAAGCCGAGCGCGAGGTCGCCTTCCACACCCAGCCGATCTGGAAACGCGCGGCGACCGTCGTCGCCGGGCCGCTGTTCAATTTCCTGCTGACGATCGCCGTGTTCGCGGTGCTGTTTTCGCTCTACGGCCGCCCGGTGATGGAGCCGATGGTGGCCGAAGTCAGCGCCGGCAGCCCGGCGGCGCGGGCGGGCATTCAGCCCGGCGACCGATTCGTCAGAGTCGACGGCAACAAGGTGGAGACCTTCGCCGACGTTCAACGCCTGGTTTCGGGCCGCGCCGGCGATGCCATCACCTTCACCATGTTGCGCGACGGCAAGGAAATCACCGTCACCGCGACACCGGAACCGATGGAGCAGCAGGATGCGCTGGGCAACAAGGTCAAGGTCGCGATCATCGGCGTGGCCAACAACGCCGAACTCGGGCAGCCGCGACTGGTTTCCTACACGCCCGCGGGCGCGCTGGCGGCGGCTGTCGAGGAAACCGGGCATGTGATTGAGCGCACCGGGCAATTTCTGCAACGTTTCGTCGTCGGGCGCGAGGACAAATGCCAACTCGGCGGCCCGATCAAGATCGCGAAAATGTCGGGTCAGGCGGCCAAACTCGGCTTCGAGTGGCTGGTGCAGCTTGTTGCATTCCTGTCAGTCGGGATAGGGATTCTCAATCTGCTACCGATTCCCCCTCTCGACGGCGGCCACCTCTTGTTCTACGGCGTGGAGGCCGTCATAAGGCGGCCCGTGTCGGAGCGGATGATGGAGATGGCCTACCGGACCGGTCTCCTTCTGGTGCTCGGATTTATGGGTTTCGTTTTTTGGAATGATCTGTTTGGGTGCTGAAATCATGAAGGAATTTGGCTTCGGCTCCATCCATATTGAGACGCCGTTTACCATGCGTGGGGATATGCGTGACACGAAAGCCACGCAACAGGGTTAAGTAAATACAAATTAACCGGGAGCCTTGCGTGTAGGGGAAATCCGGTTAATACGGTAAGGGAAAATACCGCACGTCCGGTTTTCTCGCCGTGGGGACTACGAGAAAAAGGTACAAAAGCCCGATGAAGGCAGCATCCAAGTTTCTGAGCGCCGCGTCCGCGGCGGCTTTGTCCGCCGCCCTGGTTTTGCCAGGCGCGCTCGCAGTGCAGTTCGTTGCCACATCGGTAGCCGAAGCAGCAGTGGTCAGTAGGGTCGAGGTCAGCGGCAACCAGCGTGTCGATGCCGAAACCATCCGCAATTACATCGCGATCAAGCCCGGCAAGGCGTTTTCAAGCGCCGATATCGATAGCGCCGTGAAGGCGCTGTTCGGCACCGGGCTGTTCTCGGACGTCCAGATCAATCAGGTCGGCTCGACCCTGGTCGTCAAGGTTTCCGAATACAAGGTCGTCAACCAGGTCCTGTTCCAGGGCAACAAGAAGCTCAAGGACAACGCGCTTCAGGCCGCTGTCCAGCTGAAGCCGCGCGCGACCTTCTCGCAGCAGGCGCTCGACGCCGACGTCGAGGCGGTCAAGGCCGCCTATCGGCGTATCGGCCGCGACGATGCCGCCGTGACCACCCAGATCATGGACCTCGGCGACAACCGCGTGAACGTGGTCTTCAACATTAACGAAGGCGCGCGCACGCAGATCGCGGCGATCAATTTCGTCGGCAACAGCGCTTTTTCCAGCCGTCGCCTGTCGGACGTCATCAACACCAAGCGTTCGTCCTGGCTTTCGTTCGTGCTGCGCGACGACGTCTATGACGAGGACAAACTGCGCGCCGATCAGGAGTTGCTGCGCCGCTTCTACTACAATCACGGTTACGCCGATTTCCAGGTCGTTTCGGCCGTCGGTGAGTTGGACGAAGCCACCAACAAATACACGGTCACCATCACCGTGCAGGAAGGCGAGCGCTACAACTTCGGCGACATCAGTGTCGAGAGCACGATTCCCGAGGTCGACTCAAAGTCGCTGGAATCGGTGGTCCAGACGCACAAGGGCGATGTGTATAACGCCAAGGACGTCGAGGACACGATTGTTGCGCTCACTGAAAAGGTCGCCGGCTCAGGCTATGCGTTTGCCCAGGTGACGCCGCGCGGCGACCGCAATTTCGAGAATCATACAATCTCGGTCGTCTACACCATCGACCAGGGTACCAAGGCTTATATCGAGCGTATCGAAATCCGCGGTAACGACCGCACGCGCGACTATGTCATCCGGCGCGAATTCGATGTCAGCGAAGGCGACGCGTTCAACCAGGTGCTTATCCAGCGCGCGAAGAAGCGGCTGGAAGCTCTGGATTATTTTGAAAAAGTCGACATCTCGACCGTCCCCGGGTCCGCTCCGGACCAGGTCGTCCTGGTGGTCGATGTGGTCGAGAAGTCGACCGGTGAGTTCTCGGTCGGCGCCGGCTATTCGACCGGCGGCGACACGCCGGGTCCGTCCGTCGAAGGCTCGATCACCGAGCGCAACTTCCTTGGCCGCGGCCAGTACATCAAGCTGTCGGCCGGCGGCGGCAAGAACTCGCGCGACTATGCGATCTCCTTCACCGAGCCGTATTTTCTCGGCCGGCGCATCGCGGCGGGCTTCGACATCTACAAGTCGACCCGCGAGTACAACCACTACGATACGGACGTCACGGGCGCGACCATTCGCTTCGGCCTGCCGATCACCGACAGCATCTCGACGCAGCTGGCGTATAATATCTCGCAGGAGAAGTATTCGATCGCCGATGGCTGCTTGACCAGCGGCGTCTACGATCCGTCCAAGTGCACGATCTCCCAGGCCATCCGCGACGGCGTCGCCGAGAGCCCATGGACCAAGTCGTCGGTCAGCCTCGGTCTGGTTTACAATACCATCGACGACATGAAGAATCCGCACGAGGGTCTTTACATCACAGGCACAACGGAAGTCGCCGGTCTCGGCGGTGACGCCAAGTGGGTGAAGTTGACCGGGCGAGCAAGCGTCTACCAGACCTTGTCCGAGCAGTTGGACCTAGTCGGCCTGGTGTCGGGC
>NZ_RZSF01000206.1:0-12072 GCF_004023325.1 Mesorhizobium sp. M1A.F.Ca.ET.072.01.1.1
ACATTGCCAACGCCGAAGATGCCGAGAGCCGTGCCTTGTTTGCGCGCGGGGAAAAAGCGCGAGACATAGGCGACGCCGACCGCGAAGGAGCCGCCGGCAAGCCCGACGCCGAGCGCCGCCACCAGCATCTGCTCATAGGTATGTGCAAAGGCGAGCAGGAAGGTCGCGACCGCGGCCGCGAGCATGGTCATGGTGTAAACCAGCCTGCCGCCGTAGCGGTCGGTCCAGACGCCGAGCACCATGCGCACGAGCGAGCCGGTGAGGATCGGCGTGCCGACCAGCAATCCGAACTCGGTCTCGTTCAGCCCGAGCTCCTGCTTTATACGCACGCCGATGATGGAGAAGATCGTCCACACCGCGAAGCAGACGGTGAAGGCGATGGTGGAGATGAGGAGCGCCTGCCGGGAGCTACTGTCCTGACTGGGCGCGGCTTGGAGGTTTGCGGTCATGGTCGGCTCCGTTTGCGGCGTGGGAGGCACCGCGTGTTGTGTTGATCAAAGGCTCGGCATCGGTCAGCGCGCCGAGGCTGGGACCTGCGCGGTCACTTGCGGACCCTTGGCCTCTCTGTCGTGATTGGTGGGAAACAGCAGAAGCGCGGCGGCGAACAGCACCGCCGTCAGGATGCTGCTCGCCAGGAAATCGCGGCGGGTGAAATCCTTCAGGGAAGCGCCAATTCCGATCCGTTTCGTCATCGTCGTCTCCGTTCGGCGCCGCCTGGGATCGGCGCCTTCGATTGCGTTTCGGTCAAAAACAAAAAAGCTGCCGACCAGGCCTGTCGCGTCCGTACATCCGGGATCGCGCGTCGACCTGAGCGGCAGCTTTGCCTGTGGCGCCCGCCATTGGACGCCTGTTCTATTGCCCGCGAGGGGCGCGATTATCTTAAAGCACGAAGCGTGCCAGTTTTGCGTTGAAGACGGATTTCCAGGGAGATCAAAGCGGTAGGCGCTTCAGGCACCGGCCCGGCCGAGCCGAGACACGGTCAAACGTTGATCAACGGAGCGGGCAGGGCGCACAAATTTTGTGCAATGCACAAGAATGGCGCGCAAATGCTCAGTCGCGATTCTGGGCCGCGATGTAGGCATCGATCCGATCGGGATCGAAGATCTGGCCGTCGAAGAATCCGTCCGGGCCGAGCACAAGGCTCGCCCCGGCCGAGCCGACCGGCGTCGCGGTCTTCAGCGCGCCTTCCACTTTGGCGTTGGCGCCGGGCAGGGCCACGCCGAGCGGCTTCAGCGCCGAGCGGTAGAGATCGGGCCGGTAGCAGTCGCGGGCGATCGCCAGGTTTTGCGGCGTATGCGGCAATTGTCCCCAGCGCACCATCTGCGTGTAGAACCAGAGCGCATGGCTCTTCCAGGGAAAGTTCGCCGCCTTGTCGAAGGGCAGGAAGAAAGCCTCAACGCTGCGCTCCGGGCCGCCGCCGAGCTGAAGTCGCCCGGTGAGTGCCGGCATCTGGATCGCCTCCGGCTGCCCGAGGAACGCAGGCTTGGCCATCAGCGCGGCCAGCGCGCCGCGGTTCACCGGATCCTGGCACCAGCGCGCGGAGTGATGCAGCGCTCTCAGCAGCGCCGCCAGCGCGTCGGGGTTTTCCTCGGCCCAGCTTCTGCGCGCGCCGATCACCTTTTCCGGGCTGTTGCGCCACAGCAGCGCCTTGACGGTGACGATGCGGCCGGTGCCGGCGGCGACGGCGGCACTGTTCCAGGGCTCTCCGACGCAATAGCCGTCGATGCGGCCGGCGGAGAGCGCATCGGCCATGAAGGGCGGCGGCACGATGACGATCTCGACATCGCGGTCGGGATCGATGCTGCAGGCGGCGAGCCAGTAGCGCAGCTCGTAATTATGCCCGGAATGCGGATGGACGACGGCGAAACGCAAAGGCTCGCGGCCGGCGGCCGCCCGCTCGCGGATCAGAGCGCCAAGCGCCGTCCCGGCGCGCGCCGGATCGAGATCGGGCGCAGCCCCGTGCGCCGCCATGCCTTGCCACACCACATTGGAGACGGTGACGCAGTTGCCGCCAAGCCCGAGTGAGAAGGGCACTATGGTCTCCGAGGCAAGCGGCGTGAGGCCGAGGCTGCAGGCGAGCGGCATCGGCCCCAGCATATGTGCCACATCGAAATGGCCGATGGCGATGCGGTCTCGGATGTTGGCCCACGAGGTCTCGCGATGCAGCTTGAGCTCGATGCCTTCGCGGGTGGCAAAGCCCATCTCGCCGGCTGCTACAAGGACGGCGCTGTCGAAGAGCGGCATGAAGCCGGCGGTGATCTGGTGCGCGGCAGTCATGCTCATTCGCCCTCCAGCGGGCCCAGCAATCCCGCCGCCGTCACCAGGCTCTGGGCGATGTCGGCGATCTTGCGGTTCTGGTTCATGGCGGTCTTGCGCAGAAGCGCGTAGGCGGCCTCCTCGCTCAAGCCGCGCGACTTCATCAATATGCCTTTGGCGCGATCGACGACCTTGCGGTTCTCGAGCTCGCTGCGCGCCTCCTCCAGTTCGCGAGCCATGCGCGAGAAGGCGTTGAAGCGGCTGATCGTCATGTCGAGAATCGGCTTGATGCGCTCCTTCTTCAGCCCGTCGACCACATAGGCGGACACGCCGGCTTCGACCGCCGCCTCGATCGAGGCTCGGTCGGAGCGGTCGACGAACATGGCGATCGGCCGTTTCACCGCTCGCGAAAGCTGGAACATGTTCTCCAGCATGTCGCGGTTGGGGTTTTCGAGATCGATGACGATGACATCCGGCTCGATCTCGGCGATGCGCTTGGCAATGCCGGCCACGTCATGAACAACGGTGACATGGCGATGGCCGGCGTCCCGCAATCCGGCCTCGATGATCGAGGCGCGGATGCGGTTCTCGTCGATAACAAGGATGGTCAGCGAACCAGCGGACATGCGCCTATTGTGCAGTCCGGCCGGAATTGTGCAATGCGGTAGCGTGGTCCGCGGCGATTTTCCCACGCCCAAATGCGGCGGGCCAGTCGCCGATATTCGAAGCTTCTAATTTTCGAAGGCAGGTTTTTCGCTGGGCCAAAAAGGTCAAAAACGTATCAGTAGGCGCGGCGTGGCGAGGTGGCGGACATCCTTGGCCGCCGCTATCCTGACCCTAGATGAGCCGGAACAAACGGCCGCGGTTCGAAGGCTGGCGACAGCCTGCGGGAGGAATCGATGGGACCCGATCTGGAAGTCATACAGATAAGGCCTGGCGAGTCGTTCGCGGTGAGGTGGCATGGCTATCCCTACCATACGGTGCGCTGGCATTTTCATCCGGAATACGAACTGCACCAGATCGTGGCGACCAAGGGCCGCTATTTCGTCGGCGACTTCATCGGCGAGTTCGAGGTCGGCAACCTCGTTCTCACCGGTCCGAACCTGCCGCACAACTGGATCAGCGAGGTTCCGGAAGGTCAGTCAGTTCCGCTGCGCTGCAGGCTGGTCCAGTTCAGCGAGGAATTCATCGGCGGCGCGATCGCCACTTTTCCTGAGCTTGGCGCGGTCTCGCCACTGCTCGAGCTCGCGCGGCGCGGCGTCCTGTTCAGCGCCAGTGTGAGCAGGGCGGTCATGCCGTTGCTGGCAGAGATCACGCATGCTTACGGCGTTCACAGGATCAGCCTGTTCATGTCGATCATGGAAGCGCTGAGCCGCGAAACTGCGCCGCACGTGCTCGCCAGCGAGAACTATCTGCCGGACCCGTCCGGATACATGTCTGCCGGCATGAACCAGGCGCTCGCCTATATCCGCGAGAACCTGACCCAGCAATTCAACGAAGGCGATCTGGCGGCAATCGCGGGACAGACGCCGAGCGCCTTCTCGCGATCGTTTCGCAAGCATACCGGCATGTCGCTGCTGCAGTACATCAAGCGGCTGCGCATCAACCTCGCCTGCCAGATCCTGATGAGCGACGAAGAGGCGCAGATCTCGGACATCTGCTTCGAGGTCGGCTTCAACAATCTGTCGAACTTCAATCGCCAGTTCCTGGCCGAGAAGGGCATGCCGCCTTCGCAGTTCAGGAGATTGGTTGCGGATAATTTCGCGGCCGCGCGCGCCGCATAGAAAGGAGTTCGGGAGGAGAAACAAGCCTTAAACAAGAACCAGGACGAAGCGGTGGGTCGCGCAAGCGAACCAGCGATGGACGAGTATTTCCTCGTGTCATGCCAGCGGGAGGAAGCCGTGAGGCTGCTGCACGAGTTCACTGGACTTCCAATCGGGTGCGCGAGCAGCATCCGCGGCTCGATGTCGAAGTCCGTTTAGATCACACAATGGGAATTGGAGAAGACCTTATGTCCAGATACGTGTCCAGATTGACAGCGGCCGCGATGGCCGTCTCGAGCCTCGCTCTCGGCGCGACTTTTGCCAATGCGCAGGATATCGCCGGCTCCACGGTCGCGTTCCTGATGCCCGACCAGGGCTCGACGCGTTACGAAGAGCATGATCATCCGGGCTTCGTCGCTGAAATGAAGAAGCTTTGC
Source organism: Mesorhizobium sp. M1A.F.Ca.ET.072.01.1.1 (assembly GCF_004023325.1). NCBI lineage: Bacteria > Pseudomonadati > Pseudomonadota > Alphaproteobacteria > Hyphomicrobiales > Phyllobacteriaceae > Mesorhizobium > Mesorhizobium sp. M1A.F.Ca.ET.072.01.1.1. The sequence continues at coordinate 4,457 of NZ_RZSF01000206.1, forward strand.
GACAGCTGCAAGGTGCTCTATCTCAATGCCGACGCCGACGTCACCAAGCAGCAGCAGCAGTTCAACTCCGTCATCACCCAGGGCGCCAAGGTTGTCGTGCTCGACCCGGTCGATTCCGCGGCGGCGGCCTCGCTGGTGCACAATGCGCAGGCTCAGGGCGTCAAGGTGATCGCCTATGACCGTCCGATCCCCACGGCCAAGGCCGATTTCTATGTATCGTTCGACAACAAGGCCATCGGCAAGGCGATTGCCGCCTCGCTGGTCGAGCATCTCAAGGCCAAGGGCGTGTCGAACGACGGCGACGTCGGCGTGCTGCAGATCAACGGCTCGCCGACCGACGCCGCGGCGGGCCTGATCAAGGACGGCATCCATGAGGGTCTCAAGACCGGCAGCTACAAGACGCTCGCCGAGTTTGATACGCCGAACTGGGCGCCATCGAATGCCCAGCAATGGGCGGCGGGACAGATCTCGCGCTTCGGCAACAAGATCGTCGGCGTGGTCGCCGCCAACGACGGCACGGGCGGCGGCGCCATTGCCGCCTTCAAGGCAGCCGGCGTCGATCCGGTGCCGCCGGTGACGGGCAACGACGCGACGATCGCCGCCTTGCAGCTCATCATTGCCGGCGACCAGTACAACACTATCTCCAAGCCGAGCGAAATTGTCGCCGCGGCGGCGGCAAACGTTGCTGTACAGCTTCTCAAGGGCGAGACGCCGAAAGCCGAGACAACGCTCTACGATACGCCCTCGCAACTCTTCGTGCCGGCGGTGGTGACGCAGGAGAATCTGAAGGCCGAGATCATCGACAAGAAGATCCAGACCGCAGCCCAGCTCTGCACCGACCGCTACGCCGAAGGCTGCAAGAAGCTCGGCATTCAATAAGGAGCGATGCGGCTGAAGCCGCATCGTCTGCCAGAAGCGATGCGGCCCAAGGTGCATCGTCTTCTAGGAGCGAGGCGGCGGAGCCGTATCGTCTCCAACAGCGATGCGGCGCAGCCGCGTCGCCTGCGATATGCTCGGCTGGCCCGTCAGGGCTGAGAGTCGGGTGTGTCTGGCCGCTCCCTCCTGGCGGCCGGACATATCGACCAAAACGCGGGAAGAGAGACACGCAATGGCAATACCCGACGCACCGCCCACGACGAGCCGTCCGCCGGTGCTTAGCCTGCGCGGCATCTCGAAGAATTTCGGCGCGGTGTCGGCTCTCACCGACGTTGATCTCGACATCAATGCCGGGGAAATCGTCGCCCTGGTCGGCGACAACGGCGCCGGCAAGTCGACGCTGGTGAAAATCCTGGCCGGCGCGCATATGCCGAGCTCGGGCTCGATCACTTTCGACGGCCAGCCGGTGACGCTTGCCAATCCCGCCGCGGCGCTGAAGCTCGGCATCGCCACCGTCTTCCAGGATCTCGCGCTCTGCGAAAACCTCGACGTCGTGGCCAACATCTTTCTCGGCCGCGAGCTTCATCCGCTTCGCCTCGACGAGGTCTCGATGGAGGTCCGCGCCTGGACACTGCTCAACGAGCTCTCGGCACGGATTCCCAGCGTGCGCGAGCCGGTGGCGTCGCTGTCGGGCGGGCAGCGGCAGACGGTGGCGATCGCCCGCTCGCTGCTGATGGAGCCGCGCGTGATCCTCCTCGACGAGCCCACCGCCGCACTGGGCGTCGCGCAGACCGCTGAAGTGCTGAATCTCATTGAGCGCGTGCGGGATCGCGGGCTGGGCGTCGTCATGATCAGCCACAACATGGAGGACGTGCGCGCCGTGGCCGACCGCATCGTGGTGCTGAGGCTCGGCCGCAACAACGGCATCTTCCTGCCCGGCGCCTCCAATCAGGAGCTGGTCACGGCGATCACCGGCGCCGACGACAATGCGGTCTCGCGGCGCGGCAGGCGCACGGCCGAGAAGGCGCAAGGAGAACAGCCATGACCACGGCGTCCGACCGCAATCCCGGCGCGCTGCTCGATCGCAGCGACGAACGGCTGAAGGATCGCAGCGGCGCCAAGGGCGCCATCAGGGGCTTCCTCGACCGCGTCCGCTCCGGCGATCTCGGCTCGCTGCCCGTGGTTGTCGGGCTGGTTTTGATCTGCACCATCTTCCAGACGCTCAACCCCGTATTCCTGTCGCCGAACAATCTGGTCAATCTTTTGTTCGACTGCTCGACGGTCGGCATCATCTCGCTCGGCATCGTCTGCGTGCTGATGGTGGGCGAGATCGACCTGTCCGTCGGGTCCGTCAGCGGCCTGGCCTCCGCGCTGCTCGGCGTGCTGTGGGTGCAGTGGGGCTGGCCGGTCGCGCTTGCCATGCTGGCGGCGATGGCGGTCGGGTTCGTGACCGGCTGCGTCTACGCGCTGCTGCTCAACAGGCTCGGCATGCCAAGCTTCGTCTCGACGCTTTCGGGCCTGCTCGCCTTCTTAGGATTGCAGCTCTACATCCTCGGCCCGACGGGCTCGATCAACCTGCCTTACGATTCGCCGCTGGTGAATTTCGGCCAGCTCCTGGTGATGCCGCACTGGGTGTCGCACACTTTGGCCGTCGTGCCCGGCGTGCTTGCCCTGGCTCTCGGCTATCGCAAGGCGCAACGCCGCCAGGCCGCCGGCCTGTCATCGCGTTCGCTGGGCGGGCTGCTGCTCCAGGCGGTCGCGATCACGGTCGCGCTCGAACTGGTGGCTTACTACCTCAACCTGTCGCGCGGCGTGCCCTGGATGTTCGCGTTGTTCGTCGGCCTGGTCGTGGCGATGAACTATGCGCTGAAGCGCACCCAATGGGGCCGCTCAATGACCGCTGTCGGCGGCAACCGCGAAGCGGCGCGTCGCGCCGGCATCAATGTCCGGCTGATCTACGCCAGCGCCTTCGCGCTCTGCGCCACGCTGGCGGCGACGGGCGGCCTGCTCTCGGCAGCACGCCTGGCAACCGCCAGCCAGCAGGCCGGCACCGGCGACGTCAATCTCAACGCCATCGCGGCGGCCGTCATCGGCGGCACCAGCCTGTTCGGCGGCCGCGGCAGCGCCTATTCGGCGCTGCTCGGCATCATCGTCATCCAATCCATCGCAAGCGGCCTGACGCTGCTCGATCTGTCATCCTCGCTCCGGTACATGATCACCGGCTGCGTGCTGGCGATCGCGGTCATCGTCGATTCTCTCGCCCGCCGCTCGCGTGTCTCACACGGCCGCGCCTGAGGCCTATCGAAGAGGATCGCAATGTCTGAAAGTCTTTCCGGCAAGGTTGCCGCAATCACTGGCGCTGCCTCGGGCATCGGGTTGGAATGCGCCCGCACCATGCTCGCCGCCGGCGCGAAGGTCGTTCTGGTCGACCGGGCCGAGGACCGGCTTCAGGAACTTGTCGCGGAGCTCGGCGACAATGCTTATGCCGTCGTCACCGACCTGCTCGATCCGGCGAGCGTCAACCGCATGATGCCCGAGATCCTCGAAAGAGCGGGCCAGCTCGACATCTTCCATGCCAATGCCGGCGCCTATGTCGGCGGGGAGGTGGCATCGGGCGACCCCGATCAGTGGGATAGGATGCTCAACCTCAACGTCAACGCCGTGTTCCGCACGGTGCACGCCGTGCTGCCGCACATGATCGAAAAGCAGAGCGGCGACATCATCGTCACCAGTTCGGTGGCCGGCTTCGTTCCGGTGGTCTGGGAGCCGATCTACACCGCTTCGAAATTCGCCGTGCAGGCGTTCGTCCATACGGTCCGGCGCCAGGTGCTGAAGCACGGCATTCGCGTCGGTGCGGTCGCTCCCGGTCCGGTGGTGACGGCGTTGCTCAGCGACTGGCCAAAGGCCAAGATGGAAGAAGCGCTCGCCGCCGGCAGCCTGATGGAGGCGAAGGAAGTGGCGGACGCCGTGCTGTTCATGCTGACGCGACCGCGCAACATCACCATTCGCGACCTCGTCATCCTGCCGCAGAGCGTGGACATCTGAGCGGCTCGCCGACCGGCCCTCGCAGAACGGAACCGCCGCCATGATCTTCGACCGCTTCCGACTGGACGACAAGGTCGCGCTGGTGACCGGCGGCACGCGCGGCATCGGCCTCGCCATCGCGAAGGCGCTCGGCGAAGCCGGCGCACGCGTCGTCGTTGCGGGCCGGACGATGAAGGATGATGCGCGGCAGGAACTCGCGGGCCTCGCCTTCGACTTTCACGCCGCCGAGATGCTGGACGAGAAAGCGCCGGACAGGCTGGTCGCCGACACGCTCGCCAAGGCCGGCCGCCTCGACATCCTGGTCAACAGCGCCGGCATCGCCATCCATGGCGACAGCGGCGACTATCCGGAGGACATCTGGCGGCAGACGATGGTGATCAATGTCGATGCCGTCTTCCGCTGCTGCAGGGCGGCGCTGGCTCCGATGCGGCGCCAGGGAGGCGGCGCGATCCTCAATGTCGGCTCGATTTCCGGCATCGTCTCCAACATTCCCCAGAACCAGGTTGCCTATAACAGTTCCAAGGCGGCGGTGCACATGATGACCAAGAGCCTCGCCAGCGAGGTGGCGGCCGATAACATCCGCGTCAACGCCGTCGCGCCCGGCTATATCGAAACGGACCTTTCGCGCGGCGGCATCGAGAATCCGGAATGGTTCCCGATCTGGCGCGGCATGACGCCGATGGGCCGCGTCGGCCAGCCGGAAGAAGTTGCGGCGGCCGCACTTTTCCTGTGCTCTCCCGCCTCAAGCTACGTGACCGGCGCGGTGCTGATCATCGACGGCGGCTATACCACACGCTGAGATGGCGCTGAGCCAGGGCGCTGAGACAGGAGAATTGCCATGAAACTCAAGGACAAGGTCGCCGTCGTCACCGGCGGCGCGCAAGGGATCGGCGCAGCCATCGTGCGCGGTTTCGCCGCCGAAGGCGCCCATGTCGTGATCGCCGATATGGCACTAGGCAAGGCGGAAGCGCTTGCGCGCGAGCTCGAAGGCAAAGCTACCGCTCTGCAACTCGACGTGCGCGACCTCGCCTCGATCGAGGCGATGGTCGCTTCGGTGACGAGGACGCATGGCGGGATCGACATATTGGTCAACAATGCCGCCGTCTTCGACATGGGGCCGCTTCTCGAGATTTCGGAGAAAAGCTTCGACCTGCAATTCTCGGTCAATGTGAAAGGGCTGTTGTTCACGCTGCAGGCGGTGGCCAAGCGCATGGTCGCCCAAGGGCGCAAGGGGAAGATCATCAACATGGCCTCGCAGGCGGGACGGCGCGGCGAGGCGCTGGTCGCCGTCTATTGCGCCACCAAGGCCGCCGTAATCAGCATCACGCAATCGGCCGGCCTTGCGCTGATCAAGCACGGCATCAACGTCAACGGCATCGCGCCTGGTGTGGTCGACACACCGATGTGGGACCAGGTCGACGCCCTGTTCGCGCGTTACGAGAACCTGCCGATCGGCGAGAAGAAGCGGCAGGTCGGGCTGGCGGTGCCGGCGGGGCGCATGGGTGATCCCGACGATTACCGGGGTGCGGCCGTCTTCCTGGCATCGAGCGAGGCCGACTACGTCGTGGCGCAGACGCTCAATGTGGACGGCGGCAACTGGATGAGTTGATTGGCCGAAGCTCGAGGCCTCGCCTGCGACAATCGGGCAGGAACGATCTGGCGGCTGACGCATTTTGGTTCCCATCAACCGTTTGAGGGAACCATGCGCATCGCTCATGTCGCGCCGCTCTACGAATCCGTGCCGCCGAAACTATATGGCGGCACCGAGCGGATCGTGTCCTATCTCACCGAAGCGCTGGTGGAAGTCGGGCACGAAGTGACCCTGTTCGCCAGCGGCGACAGTGAGACCTCGGCGCGGCTGGTGCCCGGCCGCGACCAGGCGATCCGTCTCGATCCGCGGCCGAAAAAGTCCGAGATTGCGGCGCATATGGCGATGCTTTGCCAGGTGCGCGAGCGGGCGGACGAGTTCGACGTCATCCACTTCCATCTCAGCCATTTCGTGCATTTTCCATTCTTCGAACACATGGCGGGGCGAACGGTGACGACGCCGCATGGCCGGCTCGACTATGTCGACCTGGCGCCGGCCTACAAGCGCTTCCCGCGCTTTCCGATGATCTCCATCTCGCACAGCCAGAAGCGCGGATTGCCCGACGCCAACTGGCTGGCGACGATCCATCACGGGATTCCGGTCGATGCGTATCAGCCCACCTACGATCCCTCGGCCGAGGAACCCTATCTGGCTTTCCTGGGCCGGCTGTCTCGCGACAAGCGCCCGGATCGAGCGATCGAGATCGCGCGGCGTTCCGGTTTGAAACTTAAGCTGGCGGCCAAGATCGGCGATGACGATCGCGCCTATTTTCACGACGAGATCGAGGCGCTCATCGACGGCGACCGGGTCGACTATGTCGGCGAGATCGCGGAACACGAGAAGGCCGAGTTTCTCGGCAATGCCGCGGGCCTGCTGTTTCCCATCGACTGGCCGGAGCCGTTCGGCCTGGCGCCGATCGAGGCGATGGCTTGTGGCACGCCGGTAATCGCCTGGAACTGCGGCGCCCTGCCGGAGCTCATCGACCAGGGCGTGACCGGCTTTGTCGTGGACTCTGTCGATGATGCGGTCGCTGCAACGCCGGCCCTGCTCGAACTTGACCGACGGCAGGTGAGGACGGTCTTCGAAAAGCGGTTTTCAGCCACCAGGATGGCGCGCGACTATCTTGCCGCCTATATGCGCCTGATCGGCATCCAGGAGGCGAGAGCCTCCTGACCGGCATTCTCTTTTGGGCGGGGCAAGCGAAGAGGTGACGAATGACGCAGCTCGACGAGCGCAAGCTCGATCCCGCCGTAGCCCTTGCCTCGCTCGACGAAACAGCGCCGCGGGAGCCTCACCGGCTGTTCGCGCTCAAACAGGGCGATTGTTTCGCGGTCACCGACGCCTATGGTGACATCAGGGGCGCCGGCGACGGTTTCTTTCGCGACGACACGCGCGTTCTTTCCGAGTTCCGCCTGACGATCGGCGGCAGGCCGATGTCGCTGCTCGGCGCCTCGCTCAGCCAGGACAATGTTCTCTTCACCAGCAACCTTACCAACTTGCCGATACAGAGCGCCGCCGGCCGCGACATTCCGCAAGGCGCGATCCATATCGAGCGCGTCAGGCTGATCTGGCAGGACAGGCTATTCGATCGCATCACGCTTTCCAACTACAGCCGCGAGCATTCGACCATCGCCATCTCCTTGCATTTCGCCGCCGACTTTCGCGACATGTTCGAGGTGCGCGGCTCGACACGGCCGAAACGTGGAACGGTCCATCTGGCGAAGACCGACAAGGCGTCCGTTATGCTCGGCTATGACGGTCTCGACGGCCTGCCGCGCCAGTCGGCAATCTCCTTCTCGCAAGCTCCCGACCAACTGAGCGACAGTCGTGCCGACTTCCTGATCGCGGTGACCAAGCGCAGCAGCAAGGTGCTTTATGTCGAAGTGGGACCGGAAGTTGCCGAAACGCCCAATCGCGACCGGTTCCGGGCCGCTGCCGCACGCGCGCGTTTTGCCATGCGCGCCAAGCGCCGGCATGGCGCCACCGTCCACAGCTCCGGTCGCGTCTTCAACGATTGGGTCGAGCGCGCCCGCGCGGATGTCGCGTTGCTTACCACCGAGCTTCCTACCGGGCCTTATCCTTATGCCGGCATCCCGTGGTTCTCCAC
>NZ_RZSF01000207.1:0-12036 GCF_004023325.1 Mesorhizobium sp. M1A.F.Ca.ET.072.01.1.1
GATTCTGGGAGGAACCGAAATGCGATACAAATTCCTGACCGCCGCGTTCGCCGCGACGGCCGCGCTGAACTTCGCCGGACCGGCGGCCGCGACCGATCTCGAAGTCACCCATTGGTGGACTTCGGGCGGCGAGGCGGCGGCAGTGGCCGAACTGGCCAAGGCGTTCGACGCGACCGGCAATCACTGGGTCGACGGCGCCATCGCCGGTTCCGGCGGCACGGCGCGGCCGATCATGATCAGCCGCATCACCGGCGGCGATCCGATGGGCGCCACCCAGTTCAACCACGGCCGGCAGGCGGAGGAGCTCGTCCAGGCCGGGCTGATGCGCGACCTCACCGATCTCGCCACCAAGGAAAAGTGGACGGAAATCGTGCGGCCGAAGAGCCTGCTCGACTCGTGCACCATCGGCGGCAAGATCTATTGCGTGCCGGTCAACATCCATTCCTGGCAGTGGCTGTGGCTGTCGAACGAAGCCTTCCAGAAGGCCGGCGTGCCAATGCCGAAGGACTGGAATGAATTCGTGGCGGCTGCGCCGGCGCTGGAAAAAGCCGGCATCATCCCGCTCGCCGTCGGCGGGCAGCCCTGGCAGGCGTCCGGCGCCTTCGACGTGCTGCTTGCCGCCGTCGGCGGCACCGACGCCTTCCTCAAGGTCTACAGGGACAAGGACGCCAAATTCGCAGGCGGTCCCGAAATCGCCAAGGTGTTCAAGGCCGCCGACGACGCCCGTAAGATGGCCAAGAACACCAATGTGCAGGACTGGAACCAGGCGACCAATCTGGTCATCACCGGCAAGGCCGGCGGCCAGATCATGGGCGACTGGGCGCAGGGCGAGTTCCAGGTCGCCGGCAAGACCGCCGGCAAAGACTACACCTGCCTGCCCGGTCTCGGCCTGAACGAGGTCATCGCCACGGGCGGCGACGCGTTCTACTTCCCGCTGCTCAAGGATGCCGACAAGGCCAAGGCTCAGGAAGTTCTGGCCGAGACGCTGCTCGACCCGAAGACCCAGGTCGCCTTCAATCTCAAGAAGGGCTCGCTTCCGGTGCGCGGCGACGTCGACCTCAACACGGCGAACGACTGCATGAAGAAGGGCCTCGCCATCCTCGCCAAAGGCGCGGTGATCCCGTGGACCGACCAGCTCTTGTCGCAGGACAGCCAGAAGCAGAAGGAGGATCTGTTCTCCGAATTCTTCGCCAAGCCCGACATGACGCTTGAAGAGGCGCAGAAGCGCTTCGCCGACATCATCGCGTCGGCCGACTGATCAACGGCGCCCCCGCCAGCTCCCGGCCCCCGCCTATCCGGGGTCGGGAGCGTGATGTCCTCATTGTCCGAGCCCGGCTGCCGAGATGAGCAACAGCGAACGCCCCAACCAGCTTTTACGCAACCTCAACGCCAAGGTCGCATCGATCCCGATGATCCTGACCGCGCTGGTCGTCTTCGTCGGCGGCACGGCCTGGACGGTGCTCTATTCCTTCACCAATTCGAAGCTCTTGCCGCGGCTGAACTTCGTCGGCCTCGACCAATATTACCGGCTATGGGCGACGCCGCGCTGGCTGGTGTCGATCGAGAACCTTTTGATCTATGGCGTGATCTCGCTGTTGTTCTCGCTGGTGATCGGCTTCATCCTCGCGGCATTGCTCGACCAGAAGATCCGCTTCGAGGACACGTTCCGCACGATCTTCCTCTATCCTTTCGCACTTTCTTTCATCGTCACCGGGCTGGTCTGGCAGTGGCTGCTCAATCCCGATTTCGGCATCCAGCGCGTCGTGCGCGACCTCGGCTGGACGAGCTTCAGCTTCGATCCTCTCTACAATTCCAGCATCGTCATCTACGGCATTTCGATCGCCGCGCTCTGGCAAGGCACGGGACTGATCATGTGCCTGATGCTCGCCGGCCTGCGCGGCATCGACGAGGACATCTGGAAGGCCGCGCGGGTTGACGGCATACCGATGTGGAAGACCTATGTCTTCATCATCATCCCGATGATGCGGCCGGTCTTTATCACCACCTTGGTGATCATCGCCGCCGGCATCGTCAAGGTCTACGACCTTGTGGTGGCGCAGACCAGCGGCGGTCCGGGCATCGCCTCCGAAGTGCCGGCGAAATACGTCTACGACTACATGTTCTTCGCCCAGAATCTCGGCCAGGGCTTTGCCGCCTCCACGATGATGCTGCTCTCGGTGGTGATCGTCATCGTGCCATGGGCCTATCTCGAATTCGGAGGCAAGAAGCATGGCTGAAGCTGCTGCCTCCATGTCCAGTGACGCTCTTCGGCGCGATGTCGCGTCGCGCGATGCATCGGGGCCGAGCGGAACGAAGCCGCGGCACGTGCTCTCGCGCCGCAACATCTTCCTCTACGGCACGCTGATCGTCGTGGCGCTCTATTACCTGCTGCCCCTCTACGTGATGATCGTCACATCGCTGAAGGGCATGCCGGAAATCCGCCTCGGCAACATCTTCTCGCCGCCGCTGGAGATCACCTTCGAGCCGTGGGTCAAGGCGTGGTCGCAGGCCTGCACCGGGCTCAATTGCGACGGGCTGTCGCGCGGCTTCTGGAACTCGGTGCGCATCACCGTGCCGTCGGTTCTGCTGTCGATCGCGATCGCGTCGGTCAACGGCTATGCCTTGGCCAACTGGCGCTTCAAGGGCGCCGACACCTTCTTCATCATCCTGATCGTCGGCGCCTTCATTCCCTATCAGGTGATGATCTACCCGATCGTCATCATCCTGCGCGAGATCGGCATCTACGGCACGCTGACCGGCTTGGTGATCGTGCATTCGATCTTCGGCATGCCAATCCTGACGCTCCTGTTCCGCAACTATTTCACGTCCATGCCGGAGGAACTGTTCCGCGCCGCGCGCGTCGACGGCGCCGGTTTCTGGGGCATCTATCTACGCATCATGCTGCCGATGTCGCTGCCGATCTTCGTCGTCGCCATCATCCTGCAGGTGACAGGCATCTGGAACGACTTCCTGTTCGGCGTCGTCTACACCCGCCCCGACACCTATCCGATGACGGTGCAGCTCAACAACATCGTCAACTCGGTACAGGGCGTGAAGGAGTACAACGTCAACATGGCCGCAACCATCCTGACCGGCCTTGTGCCGCTCATCGTCTACTTCGTTTCCGGCAAGCTCTTCGTGCGCGGCATCGCCGCCGGCGCGGTGAAAGGATGATGATGGCAGCAGCGATCGCCAATCCCAGCGTTTCGATCCAGGACCTGTCGCTGAATTTCGGCGTCATGTCGGTGCTGAAGACGCTCAATCTCGACGTAGCCGAGGGCGAGTTCATCGTGCTGCTCGGGCCATCCGGCTGCGGCAAGTCGACCTTGCTGAACTGCATCGCCGGCCTGCTCGACATCTCCGAGGGCCGCATCTTCATCAAGGGCAAGAATGTCACCTGGGAGGAGCCGAAGGATCGCGGCATCGGCATGGTGTTCCAGTCCTACGCCCTCTACCCGCAGATGACGGTGGAGAAGAACCTTTCCTTCGGCCTGCGCGTCGCCGGCGTGCCCAAGGACGAGATCGCCAAACGCATCGCGCGCGCGGCGGAGATCCTGCAGATCGAGCCGCTGTTGCAGAGGAAGCCGTCGGCGCTTTCCGGAGGCCAGCGGCAGCGCGTGGCGATCGGGCGGGCACTGGTGCGCGACGTCGACGTCTTCCTGTTCGACGAGCCGCTCTCCAACCTCGACGCCAAGCTGCGGTCGGAATTGCGCGTCGAGATCAAGCTTTTGCACCGCAGGCTGCAGAACACGATGATCTACGTCACCCACGACCAGATCGAGGCGATGACGCTGGCCGACCGTATCGCGGTGATGAAGGGCGGCGTCATCCAGCAGCTCGATGCGCCCCAGACGATCTACAATCGCCCGGTCAACCGCTTCGTCGCCGGCTTCCTCGGCTCGCCGGCGATGAATTTTATCAAGGGGCACCTGGAAGCAAGCGACGCGCCGGTGTTCAAGGCCGACGGTGTTTCGGTGCCGCTCGGCCGTTATCAGTTCGACAACGAAGGCGGGCGCGCCGCCAAGCCCTGCGTGTTCGGCATCCGACCGGAGCATATCGCTTTTGGCGAAGCGGCGAGGGCCATGCCGTTCACCGCCGAGTCAACTGTCGAGATTGTCGATCCGATGGGCTCCGACACGCTGGTGTGGACGAAGCTCGGCGGCCAGATCCTCTCCTTCCGCGTCGAAGCCGACAAGACGCTGCGCAGCGGCGACGCGATCCGCATCGGCTTCGATCCGGCGCGCGCCTCGCTGTTCGACGCCGAGACCGACAGTCGCCTTTAACCTCCCAGACCACAACCTCCCGGAACCATCAAACAGAACGGACAGACAGATGAACTGGTCATTCCAACTTTACAGTGCCCGCAACTTCCAGCCATGGGACGGCGTGCTGAAAATGCTCGGCGAACTGGGCTACAAAGAAGTCGAAGGTTTCGGCGGCGTCTATGACGATCCCAAGGCTTTCCGCGCCGAGCTCGACAAGAACGGGCTCGCCATGCCGACCGGGCATTTCTCGATCGATGCGCTGGAGAAGGATTTCGACGGCGTGCGCAGGATTGCCGATGTGCTCGGCATCTCGCTGCTCATCTGCCCCTACCTCATGCCCGATGCGCGGCCGGGCGATGGCGCCGGCTGGCGCGGCTTCGGCGAGCGGCTTGCCAAGGTGGGCGACACCGCGAAGAAGGCCGGCTACGGCTTTGCCTGGCACAACCATGATTTCGAGTTCAAGCCGCTCGTCGACGGCTCGCTGCCGCAGGAGCACATCCTGTCCGCCGCGCCCGACATCGGCTGGGAGATGGACGTCGCCTGGGTGGTGCGCGGCGGCGCCGATCCGCTGCCCTGGATCGAAAAGCACGGCAAGCGCATCAGTGCCGTCCACGTCAAGGATATGGCGAAGCCGGGGGAGGGGCTGGACGAGGACGGCTGGTCGGATGTCGGCCACGGCACCATCGACTGGGCCGGCCTGATCAAGGCGTTGCGCGCGAAAAGCGCGACGAAGTACTTCGTCATGGAGCAGGACAACCCCAACGACATCGAGCGCTTCGCCCGTCGCTCGATCCAATCCGTCAAGAATTACTAGGACATACCATCATGGCAAACAAACTTGGCGTAGGCGTCGTCGGCTGCGGCAACATCTCGAAGGCGTATTTCTCGCTGGCGCCGCTCTTCCGCGGCATCGAGATGCGCGCCTGCGCGGACATCAACATGGACGCGGCGAAGATGCGGGCGAAGGAGTTCAAGCTTCGCGCCGAGACGGTCAACGACCTTCTCAAAGATGACGACATCGATATCGTCGTTAATCTCACCATTCCGGCCGTGCACTATGACGTGTCGAAGGCGGTGCTCGACGCTGGCAAGCACGTCTATTCGGAAAAGCCCTTCGTGCTGTCGGTCAAGGAAGGACTGGATCTCAAGAAGCGGGCGGAGAAGAAGGGGCTTCGCATCGGCTCGGCTCCCGACACGTTTTTCGGCGGCGCGCATCAGCTGGCCCGCGATCTGATCGACAGCGGCAAGCTTGGCAAGATCACCAGCGGCACCTGCCATGTGATGGGCCATGGCATGGAACACTGGCACCCCAATCCCGACTTCTTCTTCCAGCCGGGCGCCGGTCCGGTGCTCGACATCGGCCCGTACTATGTCACCAACCTGATCCAGCTGATCGGGCCGGTGAAGCAGGTCGCGGCTTTCGCGGCGACGCCGGCCAAGGAGCGCACCATCAGCTCCAAACCGCGCGCGGGCGAAAAAATCCCGGTCAACACGCCGACCACCATCCATGCGCTGCTGGAATTTGCGAATGGCGCGGTGGTGACACTCAACACCTCGTGGGACGTGTGGAGCCACGGCCATGCGCCGATGGAGCTCTACGGCGAGGCGGGCACCGTCTTTGTGCCGGACCCGAATTTCTTCGGCGGCGAAGTCCGCTTCACCGATGCGACCAAGCCGGTGAAGAAGCTTCCCAAGTGGGATCATCCGTTCGGCGTGCCCAATGAGATGCACAGCCAAGGCATGATGGCCAACTACCGCACGGCAGGTCTTGCCGACATGGCGATCGCGATCGGCGAAGGGCGGCCGCACCGCTGCTCGATGGAGCTTGCGCTGCATGCCGTCGATGTCATGACCGGCGTCCTGCGCTCCGGCGAAAGCGGCAAGTTCGTCGCCATGCAGACGACATGCGAGCGGCCGGCGGCGCTCGGCATCAAGGAAGCGAAGGCGCTGCTGGCGAAGAAAAAGTAGGTGGCAACCCCTCTCCCCGTTTCGGCGGGGAGAGGGTAAAGGTGCGGGGCGAGCATCGATTCAAGTCACCTAGCGGCGATCCCGGCCGCCTCTCCCAAGGATTCCCTATGCCCTATGTCGCCGCCGAGAATCGCTACGAGAAGATGATCTACAACCGCTGCGGACGGTCCGGCCTCAAGCTGCCGGCCATCTCGCTCGGGCTGTGGCACAATTTCGGCAATGACACGCCGCACAGGACCAAGCAGGCGATCGTGCGCAAGGCCTTCGACCTCGGCATTACGCATTTCGATCTCGCCAACAATTACGGCCCGCCGCCCGGCTCGGCCGAGACCGCCTTTGGCGAGATCCTGCGCACCGATTTCGCCGCCTATCGTGACGAGCTGATCATCTCGACCAAGGCCGGCTACGAGATGTGGGCCGGCCCCTACGGCGAATGGGGCAGCCGCAAATATGTGCTCGCGAGCCTCGACCAGAGCCTCAAGCGGATGGGGCTCGATTATGTCGATATCTTCTATTCCCACCGTTTCGATCCCGAGACGCCGCTGGAAGAAACGATGAGCGCGCTCGACCATGCGGTGCGCTCGGGCAAGGCGCTCTATGCCGGCATCTCCTCCTACAATTCGCAGCGCACCCGCGAGGCGGCCGACATCCTGCGGCGGCTCGGCACGCCCTGCCTGATCCACCAGCCGAGCTATTCCATGCTCAACCGCTGGGTCGAGGAAGACGGGCTGCTCGATACGCTGGAAGGGCTCGGCATCGGCTCGATCGTGTTCTCGCCGCTGGCGCAGGGCATGTTGACCGATAAATATCTCGGCGGCATCCCGGAAGGCAGCCGCGCATCCCAGGGCAAGTCGCTGCGTCCGGCCTTCATCAACGATAAGTCGGTCACCAACATCAAGGCATTGAACGCCATCGCTAGCCGGCGCGGCCAGACGCTGGCGCAGATGGCGCTGGCCTGGGTGCTGCGCAAAGGACGCGTGACGACGGCGCTGATCGGCGCCAGCCGGCCGGAACAGGTCGAGGATTGCGTCGGCGCTCTCAAGGCGCTCGACTTCAGCGACGCCGAGCTTGCCGAGATCGACACCTATGCGCGCGAGGCCGACATCAATCTTTGGGCGGCCTCCGCCGAGCGCAAGGGGCCGCCACGCAAGTAGTGGCCCGCGCCGGGCCGCCAGCTGCGGAAACAGTGGCAAAGATGCGCGTTCGTCGCTATCTCATGGACCAAAGGCCGTTCGCGTGCGCAGTCGGCACGCGAAACGACGCGACGACCGGAGACAAGATGACGGCAAGGGATGCGCTGACCAAGAACCAGCTGTGGGTGCTTGAGAAGCTCGAAGCCGCCAGCGGGCCGCTGAGCGCTTATATGCTGCTCGACCAACTGCGCGAGCGCGGGTTCCGGGCGCCGCTGCAGGTCTACCGCGCGCTGGACACGCTGGTGAAGTCGGGCTTCGTGCACCGGCTCGAAAGCTTGAACTCCTTCGTCGCCTGCGCCGAGCCGCACGACCACAGTCATTCGATGACCGCATTCGCCATCTGCGACAGCTGCGGCCAGGTAACCGAAATGTCCGACCATGATGTCGACCACCGGCTGGACGAATGGGTGCGCTCGACCGGCTTCGCCGCCAAGAAGGCGGTGATCGAGTTTCGCGGGGTTTGCGCGAAGTGTAGAGCTGAGGCGGCTTAGCCCTCGAGTCGTCATCCTCGGGTCAAGCCCGAGGATGGCGAAGGTATCAGTGCGCCTCGTCCCAGTTGTCGGCGGCCCGCGCATCGACATGCAGCGGCACCGACATCGAGACCGCCGGCATCGGCGCGTTCTCCATCACGCGGCGCACCACGGGAATTGTCGCTTCGACTTCTGCTTCCACCGTCTCGAAGATAAGCTCGTCATGCACCTGCAAGAGCATGCGGGCCGACAGCTTCGCCTTCTCCAGCGCCTCTTCCATGTGCACCATGGCGCGGCGGATGATGTCGGCCGCAGTGCCCTGGAGCCTCGCATTGATCGAAGCGCGCTCGTTGAAGGCGCGAACCGACGGGTTGGAGGACCTTATCTCCGGATAGTGGATGCGGCGGCCGAAGATCGTTTCGACGAAGCCGTATTCGCGCGCATAGGCCTTGGTTTCCTCGATATAGTCGCGGATGCCCGGGAAGCGCTCGAAATAGCGCTTGATGTAGGCGCTCGCCTCCTCGCGCGGGATCGACAGCTGGTTCGCCAGACCGAAGGCCGAGATGCCGTAGATGATGCCGAAATTGATCGCCTTGGCACGCCGCCGCACTTCCGAAGGCATGCCTTCTACCGGCACGTTGAACATTTCGGACGCGGTGATGGCGTGGATGTCGGCGCCGTCCGCAAAAGCCTGCTTGAGCTGCGGGATTTCGGCGACATGGGCCAGCACGCGCAATTCAATCTGGCTGTAGTCGGCCGAGACCAGCTTGTGCCCCTTTTCGGCGATGAAGGCGGTCCTGATCTTGCGGCCTTCGGCGGTGCGCACCGGGATGTTCTGCAGGTTGGGATCGGACGATGATAGACGACCGGTTGTCGTCGCGGCCAGGGCATAGGAAGTGTGGACGCGGTTCGTCCCGGGATTGATGAAGCCGGGCAAGGCGTCTGTATAGGTCGATTTCAGCTTGGTGAGCTGGCGCCAGTCGACGATCTTGCGCGGCAGCTCGTGGCCTTCGGCGGCGAGATCTTCCAGCAGCTGCGCCGAGGTCGACCACTGGCCGGTCTTGGTCTTGGAGCCGCCCGGGAGGCCCATCTTGCCGAACAATATATCGCCGAGCTGCCTCGGCGAGCCGATGTTGATGCGCTCGCCGACGATCCCATAGATTTCTTCCTCGGCGCGGGCGGCGCCTTGCGCCAGCTCACCCGAGAGCCTGGAGAGAATCTGGCGATCGACCGAAATGCCGCGCTGCTCCATGCGGGCGAGCACGGGCACAAGCGGCCGCTCCAGCCTTTCATAGACGGAGACGAGACCCTTGGCGGCGAGCCGCGGCTTCAGCAATTGCCACAGCCGCAGCGCCAGATCGGCCTGCTCGCCGGCATAGGCGGTCGCCCGCTCGATGTCGACCTGGTCGAAGCCGACCGCGCTCTTGCCCGAGCCGGCAAGCTCCCTCTTCGTGCCCGGCGCATGGCCGAGCCACTTCTCCGACAGCGAGGCGAGGTCGTGCCCGCCGGATGTGCCGGCGTCGAGCACGTAGGAGATCAGCATCGTGTCGTCGAACGGGCCGACCTCGATACCATGCCGGCTCATCACGACGATGTCGTATTTCATGTCCTGGACGATCTTGAGGACCGACCGGTCCTCGAGCAGGGGCTTGAGCAGAGCCAGCGCGTCGCGGACCGGGACCTGGTCCGCCAGCATGCCGCCGCCAAGCAGGTCGCCATTGCCGCTCGTGTGGGCGAGCGGCATGTAGGCGGCGCGGCCCGGCGCGATCGCCATCGACAGGCCGATCAAGTCGGCCTGCATCGGATCGGACGAAGAGGTCTCGGCGTCGAAGGCAAGGATGCCGGCTTCCCTCGCTTCGGCGATCCAGGCCTTCAGCGCGGCCGTATCGCGAATGGCGACATAGGCCGAGGGATCGATCTTGCGCGCCGTCGCCTGCTCCAGCCGCAGCGCCGAGAGCAGGGAAGGCGTATCGCCCTGCGGTGGGGCATCCTCGGGCCTGACCGGTGCTGCAGGCTTCGCGGCGCCGTTCGGCGCCGCCGCCGGTTTTGAGGCAGCCGGCGCGCCGGCGCCGATATCGGGACCATGTGCGGTGTCGGCGCGCTCGATGGTGACAGTGGAAGCCTGGACGTCGCCGATCTCGGTTGCAGTCGCTTCTGCGACGCGGCGTGTCAGCGTGGTGAATTCCATCGTCTTCAGGAAGCCGATCAGCTTCGGCCCGTCCGGGGCATGCAGCACAAGGTCGTCCAGCCCCTCCTTCAGCGGCACGTCGTTCTTCAACGTCACCAGCTCGCGCGAGATGCGCGCCTTGTCGGCATTGGCGATGATCGATTCGCGCCGCTTTTCCTGCTTGATCTCGCCGGCGCGCGCCAGCAGGCCGTCAAGGTCTCCGAACTGCTCCAGAAGTTGCGCCGCGGTCTTCGGGCCGATGCCCGGCACACCGGGCACGTTGTCGACGGAGTCGCCGGTCAGCGCCTGCAGGTCGATCATCTTTTCCGGCGGCACGCCCCATTTCTCGATCACCTCGGGAATGCCGATCTGGCGATCCTTCATCGGGTCGTACATGCCGACCGTCGGGCCGACCAATTGCATCAGGTCCTTGTCGGAGGAGATGATGGTGGTGTCGGCGCCGACCTCGCAGGCTAGGCGGCAATAGGTGGCGATGATGTCGTCAGCCTCGAAACCTTCCATCTCGATGCAGGGCAGGTTGAAGGCCACGGTCGCCTGGCGGATCAGGCCGAATTGCGGGATCAGGTCTTCCGGCGGCGCCGAGCGGTTGGCCTTGTATTCGGGATAAAGGTCGCTGCGGAAGGTCTTCGCCGAATAGTCGAAGATGACGGCGAAATGGGTCGGCACGATGCCTACGTTCGTGTTGCGGGCGTCCTGCATCAGCTTCCATACCATGTTGCAGAAGCCGAGCACGGCGCTGGTGGGCAGGCCGTCGGATTTGCGGTTGAGCGGCGGCAGCGCGTGGTAGGCGCGGAAAATGTAACCGGAGCCGTCGACAAGAAAGAGATGATCGCCTTTTTTCATGCCGGCAGGGATAGCGCGGCCAAGCTTCGCGGTCCATGCCAAAGGCTGCGCAAACGGCCGGTTCCGGCAACACCCCTGACAGACAGGCCTCGGACAAAATTCAGCCGCTCACGAGCATGTTACAAAAGTGTAATCTTCGTGCCCTTGAATCGCCATTTTCACAGACCCAAATAGCTGTCATCGGCAATTTTCGCCGAAGTCCGGAGTAAGGCCCGTCCCCCGCCTATCCCGGGCAACTGCGGCAGCCTATCCCCCCTCTCCGGGCTGCCGCAACGTTTCGAGTAAAGACCGCCGTGGTTCCCCCTCCACCACGGCGGTTCTTTTTTGTCTCCCAGCCCGCGTGTTACCGACGCCGGAACGCGTGGTCCAACGATCGCGGCTTTGCGTTTTCTGCTCGCCCCTTTAGGGTCGGGCCAGAATCGAAAGGCTGAAGAAATGTCCAGACTCTCCCCCGTCCTTGACCGTCTCGACCAGAACCTCGATCAGAGCCTGGAGCGGCTTTTCGGCCTGCTCGGCATCAAGTCGATCTCCACCGACCCGGCTTTTGCTGCCGATTGCCGCCAGGGCGCCGAATGGCTCGCGGCCGAGCTCAAGCTGATCGGTTTCGACGCCAGCGTGCGCGACACGCCCGGCCACCCGATGGTGGTGGCGCATCACGAAGGACCGGCCGGCGCGCCGCATGTGCTGTTCTACGGCCACTACGACGTGCAGCCGGTCGATCCGATCGAGCTGTGGGAAACGGATCCATTCGCGCCGTCGATCAAGGAGGTCCAGCCCGGACGCAAGGTGATCGCCGGGCGCGGCTCGGCGGACGACAAGGGTCAGCTGATGACCTTCGTCGAGGCCTGCCGCGCCTGGAAGCAGGTGCACGGCAATCTGCCGTGCCGCGTCACGATCCTGTTCGAGGGCGAGGAAGAGTCCGGCTCGCCGTCGCTCAAGCCCTTTCTCGAGGCCAACGCCGCCGAGCTGAAAGCGGATTTCGCGCTGGTCTGCGACACCAGCATGTGGAACCGCGAGACGCCGTCGATCTGCGTGTCCCTACGCGGCATGGTCGGCGAGGAAGTCACCGTCAAGGCAGCCAGCCGCGACCTGCATTCAGGCCTCTATGG
>NZ_RZSF01000208.1:0-12015 GCF_004023325.1 Mesorhizobium sp. M1A.F.Ca.ET.072.01.1.1
AAAAATCATCTGTTCGATGAAACCCCGTGAAGAGCGGGGCTCAAATGAGATTCGTAGCGGTGCAAGAACCGCCTCATCATAGCTGGGCGGTGTTCGACATGGCCAATGACAAGCCCGCCGAACATGCCGGGCGCGCGCTCATCGGTCTCACGTCGCACGAAGCCCGGCGGTTCGCCGCCGCGGCCAACGATGAAGCGGGGTATCGGGAAACCAACGCGCTGGCGTCGCATCCAGGCGGGTAAGGCATGGCACCGACGGTTCGCAATTCGCCGGGAAACGACAACCGAACAAGCGGTTGAGACGGCGTGCTGCCAGATCGATTCAAGCCTCACCCGGCCGGCGCGTAGCGGTTCACCACCATGCCGCAGGCATAGGCTTTCGAGCCGGTGAGCTTCAGCCTGGCAAAGCCGCCCTGATCGAAGATGCGACGACCGGTACCCAGCACCGCCGGGTTGATGAAGAGCTGGAACTCGTCGACCAGCCCGGCGGCGATCACCGCCGAGGCGAAGCCGGCGCCGCCGAACACGGCAATGTCGCCGCCCTCGCCCGGCTTCAGCGCATTGATCTCACGCGGCAGATCGCCGCTCGCGACCCTGGTACGCTCCCACCGCGACGCCTTCAGCCTGTCGCTCAGCACCACCTTGTCAGCTGCGATGATACGCTGGGCAAAGGCATAAAAACGGTCTCGCGGAAATTTCCTCGCCGCATTGCCCCAGTGATTGAGATAGCCCTCCTCGGCCATCTTGCGGCTGAGCAGAATCGTGTCGACGGTTGCGAACACGGCATTGAAGTCCTGCTTGAGCTCGTCGTCCCAGTCGCTCTCGTCGCCCCATTCCCAAAGCTGCCAACGACGGTTCTCGTCGGCGCCGACGAAGCCGTCGACCGACATCTGCATTTGCAGGATGAGCTTTTTCATTGCGCGGTCCTCTCGCATCTCCAAACACGGTTTACTTTTGAAATCATTTGACGCGCGGAAGGAATGCTGTCAATTGAAAAGTGATTTACAAATGGAACTAATTTCATGTCGACGAAGGAAAGGTCCGGCTGCCCGATCAGCCTGTCGCTCGAGCTCATCGGCGACCGCTGGACGCTGCTCATCATCCGCGACCTGGCCTTCGCCGGGAAAAGGCATTTTCGCGAGTTCCTGCAGTCGGACGAAGGCATCTCGTCGCGCACGCTGGCCGAGCGGCTGCAGACCCTGGTCGACGAAGGCGTCCTCACCCGCAGCGACGACCCGACCCACAGGCTGAAAGCGATTTACCGGCTGACCGAGGCCGGCATCGACCTTTTGCCGATACTCGCCACGCTTGGCGCTTGGGGCAGCAAATATCGAAAGGCGGATGAGGATTTGGCGCGGGTTGCCAAGGAACTCGCGGCAGGCGGCCAGCCGGCGCTGGAGCGGATGAAGAAGAGGTTGAGGAAGGAGTATTTGGGGTAAGGCGTTCCACGCCGCCAATTGCCCAAAGTCGAGTTCTACGGCGAAGGATCGCGGCGTCGATAAGATCCTGCCCGCAGGTTCCGTTTCCAGTCTATGCACCCCTGCGCTAGACTCCGCCTGAACAGGATCGACCGCCATGATCGTCCAGGCCTGCATCAACGGCGCCCGCGCCGCGGATTTCCACCCCGCCCTGCCGCTCGACCCGGATGCCATGGCACGCGACGGCGCGGCCTCGGTTGCGGCGGGTGCCGTCGAACTGCATGTGCATGCGCGTGGCGCCGACCGGCAGGAAAGCCTTGCCCCGGAAGCGATGGACCGGACGGTGACGGCGCTGCGCCGCGCCTGCCCCGGCACGCTGATCGGCGTTTCGACCGGCGCCTGGATCGAGAAGGACGACAGGCGCACGATTGCCGCCATCGCCGGCTGGCATGAGCTGCCCGACTACGCCTCGGTCAATCTCAGCGAGGCGGCGGCGCCCGAAGTGATGGAAGCGTTGCGCAACCGCGGCGTCGGCATCGAGGCCGGGCTGGCGTCGATCGGCGATGCGCTCAGGCTGGCCAGCCTCGATCATGGCCGCCGGGTGCTGCGCGTCCTGATTGAGATTTCCGAGCAGACGCTGGAGGAGGCCTTTGCCGTCGCCGACGGCATCGAAACGCTGCTGCAACGCGAAGGCATTCACCGCTCGATCCTGTTGCATGGCGAGAACGCGACCGTGTGGCCCTTCGTCGAGCGGGCGGCGGCGCGGAAGTTTTCGACCCGTGTCGGGCTTGAGGATGGGAAGGAGTTGCCTGATGGGACGGTGGCGGACGGGAATGCGACGCTGCTGAAGGTGGCGGTGAGGATCTATCGCCGGGCGTGACTTGGTTCCTCGCCTCATGGGGAGGACCCAAGGCCAAAAGTCAGCCGAACTTCGTCAGCGGCTTGGCGGTTATCTCGACCCATTCGCAGCGCCGGCTACGGTGGTAGAAGGATTGGAAGGGCGGCGGGAACGACGGATCCGCGAACGTCCCTACCGGAATCGCAGTAAGGCCGGGCTGCGTGTCGATGCGGTAGTGCACCGTGGTCCCGCAATCAGGGCAGAAGCTGTAGGTTATCTGCCCGCCCTGCTCGCCAGTGCGCGTGAACTGCAGCGCGCGCCCGTCTATCGTCACATCGGCCTCGGCAAAGCGCACATTGTAGCTGAAGGCGCTGCCTGTGCGCCGCTTGCAGTCGAGGCAATGACACACCGAGATGCGCACCGGCTCGCCCGCGCAGGTGGCCGACAGCTGACCGCAGGAACATTCGGCGCGTCGCGTGACCATGCTGGCTCCTTTCGACCGAGTCTCGGCACCTTATGCAGTTCGGCGGCGTGGTGAAAGCACCTATCCGCCGAGCGTCGCCTACCCCTGCCAGGCCGTCAGATCCGCCAATATCCGCGCCTTCACCGCCGGGTTGGCGTAGCTCGCATGCACCGATGTCGCGGCGAGCTGGCGGATGGTTTCACTGTCCCAGGCGAAGGTCTCGGCGCAGGCGGCGTAAGAGGCTTCGAGCGTCGTGCCGAGCAGCGCCGGATCGTCGGTGTTGATGGAGACGGGAACGCCGGCTTTGCGCAGAGCGTCGATCGGATGCTCGGCAAGCGAAGGATAGACGCCGAGTGCGATGTTGGAGATCGGGCAGACGCCGAGCGGAATTCGCCTCTGTGCGAGCAGGTCGACCAGAGCCGGCTCCTCGATCGCGCGAACGCCATGGTCGATGCGATCGGCGCCAAGCAGCTCGATGGCGTCGCGAACGCCCTCGGGACCGCTCGACTCGCCGGCGTGGACGGTGCGTCGCAATCCGGCCGTGGCGGCGCGGCGGAACGCCTCGGCAAAGCGCGGACCGGTGCGCCCGGCGGCCGCCTCGTTGCCGTCGATCGAAAGGGCCACGACGCGCGGGTGCCTGATCCTGCTCAGCAACTCCACCAGTTCGATAGCGTCCTCGGCCGACTGGGTGCGCAGCAGGCTGATGCAGAGCCCGACCGGCGGGTATCCATCCTGCTCGGCCGCCGCGAACCCGGCATCGAAGGCGTCGATCATGCCGGCGATGTTCCGGTCCCAGTGCGGCCAGTGGGTCGGGTTGACGATGACATCGGCATAGCGCACGCCGCTCTTGGCCATGCGCCGCGCAAATTTATAGGCGGCGATGGCCAGCTGCTCGCGCGTGCGAAACGTGCCGCACAGCCAGTCGAGCATTTCGAGGAAGCTCTTCAGATCATGCGCCTCGAAGAGCCTGTCGCGCGGCGCGCGCAGCGGGATGCCAGCCTCCTCGCAATTCCTGATCACGTCGTCGGCCTCGAAGCAGCCCTCGACGTGGATGTGCACTTCGGCCTTCGGCAACCCGATATAGTCGGTCAATGAAGCCTCCCGAGCTTTGTGGCCGCATCAAATCACGAAAGGCGGGATCAAGGCTTCAAGAAATGACTGAAAGATTTGTGTGTGACGACAGCCAGTCTTCCCGCGTTGCGGGGGAGATCGGCAGTTCGGCCTCACTGCGTGTCCGCGTGGGCTCTCAGCTCGGCGCGCTTCTCGTCCGACACCACCGCCAGATCCAGCACCTTCTGCAGACCAGCCGCATGGCGGAAATTGGGCTCGGCCTGCACGCCGCTTTTCACCGCCTCGACGAAGCGCTGGTAGTTGGTCGGCACGGTGCCGGCGTCGAGCTCTTCCCATTTGGCGTCCTCGACATTGGCACCGATGCAGCCCTTCAACATCGAGCCATTGAGATTGTGCACCACCTCGATGCCGCCCTTGTCGCCATAGATACGCAGCCTGAGCTCGTTGAGATGGCCGCTCGCCCAGCGGCTGGCATGCACCACGCCGAAGGCGCCGTTGGCGAAATCGAGCGTCATGGCGAAGCTGTCATTGGCGTCGAGCTGGTAGTCGCCGATGCGGTTGCCCGGCGCCTTGTCGAAGGCGCGCAGCCGACAGAATACGTGGTCGATATCGAGGGCGGCGC
The DNA here is from genome assembly GCF_004023325.1 of Mesorhizobium sp. M1A.F.Ca.ET.072.01.1.1. NCBI lineage: Bacteria > Pseudomonadati > Pseudomonadota > Alphaproteobacteria > Hyphomicrobiales > Phyllobacteriaceae > Mesorhizobium > Mesorhizobium sp. M1A.F.Ca.ET.072.01.1.1. The sequence goes on from NZ_RZSF01000208.1 coordinate 4,412, forward strand.
CGTAGCTGGCGAAGTCGAGGATGTGGATGCCGACGTCGCCGAGCACGCCGTTTGAGCCGTGGCCGCGCGAGAGCCGCCACAGCCACTTGGGGTCGCTTCGCCAGTCGCCCCAGAATTTCGATACCAGCCAGCTCTGCAGATAGGAGGCCTCGACGTGTCGCACCGTGCCGATCTCGCCGGCCTGCACCATTTGCCGCGCCTTCTGCAGCGGCGCGACGTTGCGGTAGGTAAGGTTGACCATGTTGACGACGCCGGCGGCTTCCGCCGCCTCGGCCATCTCGCTTGCCTTGCCGAAATTTTCGGCCAGCGGCTTCTCGCACAGCACCGGCTTGCCGGCGCCGATCAGCGCCATGGTGGTCGGGTGGTGGATGCGGTCGGGCGTGACATTGGCGACCGCGTCGAAACCGCCCCAGTCGAGCGCCGCCTCCAGCGAGGTGAAGCGCTTCGCGATCTTGTAGGCGTCGGCATATTCGCCGACGCGGGCCGGATCGACATCGACGGCACCGACGATGTCGACGCCTTCGATGGCGCCGAAGCGGCGGGCATGCTCCTGCGCCATCCAGCCGGTACCGAGTATCAAAAGCCGCATTTTGCTCCTCCAGAGGAATTGGTTCGATTCAATGATATTAGGCGGACGATCTAATTGTTGCTTGCACGCAATCCCAAACAGAAAACGTTTTAGCGGAAACCAGCCTCGCCGGGCGCATGCAGCTTGCCGCCGCGTTCGACGATCGGCTCCAGCGCCTTCTCCACCGGCACGTTGGGTGCTTTGAGGATGGCGGAATTCCTGCCCTGCGGGTTGTGCGCCCACTTCACTGCGTTGCGCAGCACCTTGTGCACGGTCGCGTCGTGGTAGGTCGGATAGGTTTCGTGGCCTGGGCGGAAGTAGAAGACATTGCCGGCGCCGCGCCGGTAGGTAAGGCCTGAGCGGAACACCTCGCCGCCCTGGAACCAGGAGATGAAGATTGTCTCCAGCGGCTCCGGCACGGCGAACTGCTCGCCATACATCTCCTCGTTCTCGAGCTCGAAATACTCGCCGATGCCTTCGGCGATCGGGTGGCTGGGGCTCGTCACCCAGAGCCGTTCGCGCTCGCCGGCCTCGCGCCATTTGAGCGTGCAGGGCGTGCCCATCAGCCGTTTGAAGATTTTCGAGAAATGGCCGGAGTGGAGCACGATCAGTCCCATGCCTTCGAAGACGCGGCGGGCGACGCGCTCGACCATATCGTCGGCCACCGCGCCATGGTCCTTGTGACCCCACCAGACGAGCACGTCGGTCTCGGCGAGGCGGGATTCAGGCAACCCATGCTCCGGCTGCTCCAGCGTCGCGGTCGAGGCGGAGATCGCCTTGTCGGCGTTGAGCGCGTTGGCGATGGTCGTGTGCATGCCTTGCGGATAGATGCCGGCGACCACCTCATTGGTCCGCTCATGGATGTTCTCGCCCCAGACGACGGCGCGAATTGTCATGGATTGCCTCGTGATGTGAGAGGGTGGAGCCGCCCGGCGCAATAGATAGCGTCTTCGGCCGGCATTGGAAGCGGTTTTTGCCCTTCGCTCCGCTGCACATGACGAAGAGCCCGAAAGCATCGTTCGCGAACAACCACATACGCCTGTATGCTTCCGCTTTGATTCAACCACCTCCACCCAATTGGCAACCGTCCTTTCCCGTGCGCAATATCAGCTATGGGCGAAGTGCTTATAGGGGCGGCGATTTTTGCTTGTCTGGCCGGGGCGTCGCTGGTCAGCCTGATGGTGCATGAGCGCTTCCCTGCTCACCACCTTGGCGACGATACCAGCGCGGTGGTGCGGCTCGCCGCGAACCTCTTCGTAGTGATGTCCTCGCTGGTCCTCGGCCTGATGATCAACTCGGCCAAGAACACGTTCGAATCCATCAACGTCAACGTCCACACCTTCGCAACCGATCTCATTCTGCTCGACAGAACGCTCCGACGCTATGGACCGGAGGCGGACGGCGCCCGGCAATCGCTCACCGCCTATGTGCAGCGCGTCGTCGATACCTCGACCGCCGACAGCGACACGACGGTCGTCCCGAACAGGCTGTCGGAACTGCTGCTCAATCAGGTCGGCGATATCGTGGGCGGATTGACCCCTGCGAATGCCAAGCAGACCGCCGCGCAACAGGCGGCGACACAGCAGCTGCAGAAGGTGATCGCGCAGCGCTGGATTCTGGCCGAGCAGTCCGAGGGTGCCATCCCCGCGCCGCTGATCGCGCTGCTCGTTGCCTGGCTGACGCTGATCTTCGCCAGCTTCGGCTTCCGAGCACCGTGCAATGGAACCATCATCTTCACGTGCCTCGTGTCCGGGGCGCTGGTGGCCGCGGCAATCTATCTGATCATCGACATGGACAGCCCCTTCTCCGGCCCGATCCAGGTCTCGCCGGCGCCCCTGCAGAGGGCGCTGGCGGAACTGACGCAGTGAAGGTCAGGCACGACCGAACATCTCGATCAAAAGCTTCGCCGCCACGGCCGCGCCGTCGGCGCGGACCGAACGGGCAACCTCGCTCGCACGGATGCGGGTTTCGGGCGCCAGCGCCGTCTCCATCGCCGCCGACAATGACCCCGCTGTCGGAACCGGCCCGTCATGCGCTGCGCCGATGCCGAGCTCGGCCACCCGCCGCGCCCAGTACGGCTGGTCGCCGATCTGTGGCAGCACCAGTTGCGGCGCTCGTGCCCGCGCGGCGGCGACGGTCGTTCCGGCACCGCCGTGATGCATGACGGCGGCGACGCGGCGGAACAGCGCCTGCTGGTTGACATCGCCGACGGCAAAGCAATCGTCCCGGTCGTCGGTAAGGCCAAGCTCGGCCCAGCCACGCGCGATCACCGTGCGCCGGCCCTTGGCGCGGACCGCCTCGATGGCCGCACGGCCGGCCTCCTTGGCCACGGCAATGGAGCCGAAGCCGACATAGACCGGAGGTGGGCCGGCTTCGAGGAATGCCTCCAGCCCGTCGGGCAGCGGCCGCTCGTCGGCCAGGATCCAGGCGCCGGTCTGCCTGGCATCGGTCAGGTCCGAGGGCAGCCACGGCCCGAGCGCTGGGTCGCAGGCGAGCAGGACCGAATCGCCGTAGACATAATCGCGGACATTCTCCACCGCAGGCAATCCGAGCGACGCGCGCCAGCTGTTGATCGCTTGGCCGAACAGCGCGTTCTTGGTCGCGATATCCGTCTCCCACAGCAGCCGGTTGTCGCTCACCCCGGCTGGAAGCGGATGTCCCGGATATTCATGCGGCCGGTTGTGCGCCGACGGCAGCCAGATCGGACAGAAGGTGGCAAGGATGTAGCGCATGTGCCGCTGCCCGGCGACAAGCCGCGCGGCGGCACAGGACGGAAACAGGCCGCAGGCCACCACGGCATCGCAGCCTTCGGCGGCCGCCATGAGCGTATCGTATTGCCTGGCGAGGATCTCGGCCGCCTGGCCGGAGATCAGCGCGGCCACGTCCTTCGGCGATTCCGATGCCCTGCGCCGCGTCATCTCCTTTACCCATTCGCGCACCGGTGCGAAGGCCGGCACCAGCTCCACACCGGCACGGGCGCACAGCGCTGCAAATTCTTCATCGCCGGGGACACTCACCCGCACCTCGGCGCCGAGCGCCTGCAGTCGCTCGCCCAGCGCCACCACCGGCTCGACATCGCCGCGCGAACCGTAAGTCGACAGTAAAATCCGCATGCAAACTCCCTTTCCTAAACTGAGGTCAAGGGCAGCGTACATACGGCATTGCCGGGGGCTTGCCGCAAGCCCGGGCTGCGCCATATATGCTTTCTGGGAGAGGGAGTTCTCCCTTTCCTCATCCGCAATTCGATGGAACCGGTCACTGCCGCTGTTGCAGGAGACGTGGCGAAGACATCAAGCGCGTGCGTCGACCGCGCCGCGCGTCAACGGCGGCAAAGACCGCAAACCGTCAAGAGATCAAAGGCAGCCTACCGGCAACGAGCTGCTGCCGGCATAGTGGCGGGCGGGGTCAGCCCTGGCGGCCTTCCTGGGCGACCTGGGTGGGCGACCCGTTCAGGCGCGGCACAACGACCAGGCGCTTGATCTTCCCCTTCTTGAAGGCAGAGAGAAAGCGGCCATAATCCTTGAAGGCCACGCAGCCGCTGGATTGGGCTGGGGCGCCGCGCAGCAGATAGGTATGGGCGAGCAGACCGTTGCGGTTGTATTTGTTCCTGCCGCTGGTCGGCGTCAGCCGGATGGCCTCGACGCCGTGGAAGCGCGATTCACGCAGCGACAGATTGTAGGTGTCGGGCGGCGTCGGGCCAGAATTCTTGCGGTTGGCGAAGCGCGGCTGGTCGGCCATGGCGCCCTTCCCCGAATGCGCCTCCAGCTTGGAGCCATCGGGCATGTAGACCGTCGCCGTCGAGATGTCATAGACGGCAACGCCATTGCCCGTCGAAGGACTGTTGAACAGACCCCTGAAGGCGTTGCCGAGACCGCCGCGCTCGGGCGTGTCCGGCTTGGCGTAGGCGAGCATCTCGGAGGCTTGCGCCTTGCTGCGCTTGGCCGGCGCGGCCTCAATCGGCTTCGCACCCTGCACACCCGGAAGCGCCTGGTCGGAGCTCCTCAGCGAGCGCGGCGTCTGCGCACCTTCGGCGGAGTCGACAACGGTCGGCTGCGGCTTGGCCGGCTGCGGTTTGGCCGACTCCGGTTTGGCAATTTGGGGCCTTGCCGCCTGGCTTGCCTGCGGCTTGGCCGGTTCCGGCTTCCTCGCGGCATTCTGTTCAGGCGCTTCCGTCGAGCGCCCGAGGGCGGTGCGCGGCCTCAAACCAGGCACGGCGATGCTGTCGGGCAAATCATCCTGCGGCGGCAGCGAAGCGACCTGCACTTCAGCTTGTCCGTCGTCGCCGGAAGCGCCGGCCGTCATCTCAGGCGCGTCGCCGCTGGCGAGCGCGACGGCGGTCGGCACGTCGACCGTCTCTTCGGGCATGACATTGGCAAGCGCCAGCGCCAGTTCGGACGCGCGCTGAACGTCGACCTGATTTCCGCCAAAGCGTGACTCGGCCGGGCCGCTCAAGGTCAGCCCACTCCGGGCCGAACCGTTATCGGCCGCGCCGCCGAAGCGGCTTGCCGACGGCAAGCTCGCCAGCAGGACCGGAGCGTTCTCGGCGCGCCGGAAGGCATCGGCCAGTTTCTGCGGCGAAAGCCCGGCGCGCTTGATGACGCTGTCGAAACGGTCGGCGACGTCCGCGGCGGAAGCCGCGACAACCTTCTCATGCGATACGCTATCCGGTGCCGGTTTCAGCCGCGCGGCCTTGCCGTCATGCACCAAGCTGGAGGGGTTTGGCGTGGAGCTCGCAAAGCTGGCTGCGAGACTGAGGCAGCCGGCATCGCAGCCGCGGGTGAGCGAGCCCGTCTTGTGCGCGCCGTTCGCGGCAAGGCGCGGCGCCCAGGCGTTCGCGACCTTGCGGCGCTGGTCGCCAAGCACGATGCTGCGCGGCGCAAGCATGCTCTGCGGCAATCCGTTGGAGGCGGCGGTGAGCGAGGTACTCACGGAATAGAGGCCGGCCATGGTCGCGACCGACCACAGGGCCAGGGCAGCGCCGACAGCAGGCACTACAACCCAACGATGACCACCAGATTTCTTCGAAGTTACCCCCTCTTCAGGAGCGTCACCCCGGTTCTTCAAACGCAAAAACGCCATACGACCACTCTCAATCGGCATGCCGGTTTGCGGACCTGGCACCCGTCACGATCACAGTTCGCCTGGTGCCCCCTGCACCTTCACGCGTCTGTTGCCGATTGATTCAAAAGATGGACAAAGATGGTTAACCAATCCCTCCACCAATCGCCATTGTGGCGACGGTCCATACGAAAAAAGAGCCCTCCATGGTCTGCGCCACGGTAAAAATGCTCTCCCTCAGCCGCTTTGCTGCCCGTTTTTGCGGGCCGAGTCAAGCAAGCGCGAAGGTTCTACCCTTTCGGGCGATCGCCAGCTAAGAACGGATTGAGGTTAAAAAACGGCAGGAAGAGCCTGGCGCGACCAGCTGCGGCATCTCTTCCAGGGCGGCAGATCGCAACGTCAACCCCGATGCGGGAAGACAGCCTTCGCCGCGCCAGACAATCAAGGACGGAGCTGTCGAGCCGGATTGCGTTGCGACGGTGCGGTGCGGCGCTCCGCAAGCGATTGCAACAACTCCGCTTCGGCGCTGAAGCCGTTTTGGAAAGCTTCGAGCACGTCGGAGGCAAGCTGTTCTCTTTCGCCCCCGTCTTTTAACGCCAGACGGCGCTCGTTGCACAACTGATCGAATACTTTCTGGAGGAGCTCCAGCTCGACTGGCGTGAATATTCCGCTGTGTTTGGTGAAAGCCATGACGCCTCCCTGCCACTTATATGGGCGAAAGCGCGATCTACTCTTTCAAGCGTCCGTGTGCCTCGTCTGGGTGCGGACGACAAGGCATCCTAAACCTTTCCGGCCGGCCTATCGATTCCGTCGTAGTCGTAGATCGGACGTTCAAGCTGCCCCGCTTCAGTCGGGCGACGCCGCGGGCGCCTTGGAGCTGTTCAACTTTTGAATCGCTTGCCCAATCCAACTGGTTGTTTTTACATAGCTCCAGTGAAATCCTGGAGCTATTTCAATCACCGGCAAACGGGCGCATTCAGCGCATTTAGTCCGGATCGTCGGCAACGCCGACGTGATGCCGATAGACCATTCCCCAACCCTTCCAGCCGGTGAACAGAAGGATGAGGACAACGATCAGCGACAGGACAAGTCCAACCGGCACTACCGCTGCCTCCGCGTCGGCATACCGCGAGTACCAGTTGTAAAGTTCGATGAGAACGACGACCACGTTGCCGCCGGCGTGAAGCCATGCGTCCTGGAGATTGCGGATCTGGGTGTCCCCCAGGACATCGGTCAAGCCGGCAAGAGCCGCCAGCACGGCCATGGTCAGACCTGCCCCCAGCAGCCAGAGCGTAGCGGTGACCCAGCCCGGATTACCGGTTCGCCAGAAGATAAGGTCGCAAACGAAGGTCGCGACGAAGAAGGCGATCGGGAACGGTATCAGCATTGCATGAACAGGATGGCCGGCAATGCTTGCCGTGCTGTGCGGATTGCGAGGGATCGTGTGCTGGACCATCGTAGGGCCTCCTCGAGGCGTGGCGAGCGCCGCCCTCAGGCCACATCACAACGCATCAGGGGCTCGGCGGCAGAAAGCCGGATATATGCAAACTCCGGTTGAGCCGGAATGTTCCATAACCCGACTGCGCTGCGCGGAACGGAATTCACGCACCGCTATAGGCGCGTATGCCAGTGTGGGCTCGACTCGAAAGCGAGCTGAACGATAGTGTGCTCTTGGCGCGCGTGATCCAATGCCACGCATCCCGGCGGTGGCTTATTGTCACGGCACTCTTCTTCGCAACGAAATCCAAGCCAGGGATCGGCAAAACTGGAGCAGCAACGGATTACGCCACTTCGGTGATTGCGGACAGGCACGGCAGCGGTGAGGTCGCCGCCAAAATTCAGTCGACATCATCGTGGCTGAACTCTAGGCCAACCTATCGAGCCAGGCGCGCATCGGCCAAACCGGGGACAGGTTTCGTCTTGCCGCTGAGCCGCGCTCCAAAGGTGAGCGTGCGTGGAAAATTGCGGACGACTACCT
>NZ_RZSF01000209.1:0-11956 GCF_004023325.1 Mesorhizobium sp. M1A.F.Ca.ET.072.01.1.1
CTTCGTGGGCTGATCGCAGGCGACGGGTTCGAGGCGGCTGTCGTCGCCCGCCTCGGCGGCTCGCCGATCGGAAGTTGCCTCTTCGTCCGCAACGAGATCGACCCGGCGCATGATCTGACGCCGTGGCTCGCCGGGCTTGTTGTTGGCGAGGCCTATCGAGGGCAGGGCGTTGGCACGGCGCTGGTCAGGGCCATAGAAGCCCACGCCGCGTCGGCCGGCGTTAACCGGCTCTATCTCTACACCTGGCAGGCACGATCGTTCTACGAAGCGCTTGGCTGGACTGCGGCGGAAGCTTTCGAGCAGGAGGGCGAGCCGATGCTTTTGATGTCGCGCGCCCTATAGCGTGCCGGCGAGATAGCCCAGCGCGAAGGCGGCCGCCAGGGCAAGCGCGATAGCCAGGCCGAGCCGGCCGCCAAGGGAATGCAGGCCGACGCCATAAGGCTTGCGCTCGATCTTGTTGATCACAATCGGCTGCGGCTTCGCGTCGCGCTTGTCCAGCCCGGCAAACCGCATTTGCGGCAATTCGCCAAGCCGGCGCTGGATAAGCTGCCAGCGCTCATCCGAAGCCGTGGCCGACGCTCCCTGCGGCTCCAAAGCACGCATGCGCTCGGCAAGCCGCAGCACCGCGTCGCGAAAGGCGGGATCGATCTGTAGGTCGCGCTCGGCGCGAGCGCGTTCCCGTTCGTCCATTAGGCCGAAGACATAGTCGCCGGCCCTTGCGATGCGGTCTCCTTCACCGGCCATGACCGTTCTCCTCGAACTCGCTCGCTCCCCCTGCAGGCTCAGTAGTGCGGCGGCTTGGTCACCGGCACGTCGGGAGCGGCCTGCTCCTCCAGTGCCAGGAATCGGTCGGCAAGGGCGGCCAGCTTGCGTTCCATGCGCTCGATCACCGTCCACTGCTCGGCGATCTGGCCGGACAGTTCCTCGATCGTCTTTTCCTGCTCGGCGGCGCGGATTTCCAGCGTCGTCAGCCGATCGTCAGGCATCGTCATCATCCCGGTCTCTGTGAATGTGAAGCTCCCGGCCACCTTCGAAATTGACAAGCGCGGGGGGATTTGTCGAGAGTGAATGGCGTTCCGGCCAATTGGCACGGGCGGGGCATCATGCTAGGCATTTTGACCAAGCGATAAAAAAATAACGAGTGGGACAGGCTGCATGGCGCAAGCCGCAATCGAGCTCATAGGCATCAACAAGAGTTTTGGCGCCGTGCGCGCCAACCGCGACATCAACCTGGAAGTCACGCGCGGCACCATCCATGGCATTGTCGGGGAGAACGGCGCAGGCAAATCGACGCTGATGTCGATCCTCTATGGCTTCTACCAGGCCGACAGCGGCGAAATCCGCGTGGCGGGCAAGCCGGTGTCGATCAACACCCCAAACGACGCGATAGCGCTCGGCATCGGCATGGTGCACCAACATTTCATGCTGGTCGACAATTTCACGGTGCTGGAGAACGTCATCCTCGGCGCCGAGACCGACGCGCTGTTGAAGAGCAGCATCGCCAAGGCGCGCTCCGAACTCGAACGACTGGAGCGCGAATACGGCCTCGAGGTCGATCCCGACGCCATCATCGAGGAACTGCCGGTCGGCCTGCAGCAGCGCGTCGAGATCCTCAAGGCCCTCTATCGCGGCGCCGAGATCCTGATCCTCGACGAGCCGACAGGGGTTCTGACGCCAGCCGAGGCCGACCATCTGTTCCGCATCCTCAAGCAGCTGAAGGAACAGGGAAAAACGGTGGTGCTGATCACCCACAAGCTGCGCGAGATTATGGCCGTTACCGACACGGTCTCGGTCATGCGCCAGGGGACCATGGTGGCGACCAGGGTGACCAGGGAAACGACGGTCGGCGAATTGGCCGAACTGATGGTCGGCCGGCGCGTGCTCTTGCGGGTGGAGAAGGGCCAGTCGGAGACCGGTGCGATAAAACTCTCGGTCAAGAACCTGACGGTCAAGGATTCACGCGGCGTCACCATGGTCGACGACGTCTCCTTCGACGTCCGCGGCGGCGAGATCGTCGGCATCGCCGGCGTGGCCGGCAACGGCCAGTCGGAGCTGCTCGAGGCGATCTCCGGCATCCGGCACGCCGTCTCGGGCGAGGTCATGCTCGAAGGCAAGCCAATCGAGCTGACCGGCAAGGCCGATCCCGGCGAATTGCGCGACCGCGGTCTCGCCCATGTGCCGGAAGACCGCCACCATGTCGGGCTGGTGCTCGCCTTTGAGGAGAACGAGAACTCGATCCTCGGCTATCACGACGACGAGCGCTATCTCAAGGGACCGTTCCTGAACGTCGATGCCATCATGGCCGACGCGAAGGACAAGATCGAGAAATACGACATCCGTCCCGCCAATCCGCGGCTGAAGACCGCAAATTTCTCCGGCGGCAACCAGCAGAAGATCGTGCTGGCCAGGGAGATGGAGCAGGATCCCGGCGTGCTGATCGTCGGCCAGCCGACGCGCGGCGTCGACGTCGGCGCCATCGAATTCATCCACAAGCGGCTGATCGCCATGCGCGATCAGGGCAAGGCGGTGCTGGTCGTGTCGGTCGAGCTCGACGAGATCCGCTCGCTGTCCGACCGCATCCTGGTAATGTTCGCCGGCCGCATCGTCGGCGAACGCGGACCGGAAGCGACGGAAGGCGAGCTTGGCCTCTTGATGGCCGGTGTCGAGCACCAGGAGGCCGCCGAATGAGCACGCCTTACGCCAAGCTGCCGGCCTGGGCCGACTATGGGTTGATTCCGTTGATCAACCTGTCGGTTGCTTTCATCGTCGCGGGCTTCGTCGTCATGCTGGTCGGCGAAAATCCGTTCCGCGCCGCCGTCATCCTGGTCGAAGGCGCTTTCGGCAAGGGCACAGGCATCGCCTTCACCTTGTTCTATGCCACGACCTTCATCTTCACCGGGCTGTCGGTGGCGGTGGCGGCGCATTGCAGCCTGTTCAACATCGGCACCGAAGGCCAGGCCTATATCGGCGGCCTCGGCATCGCGCTCGTCTGCCTGAGCTTCGACAGCGTCCTGCCCTGGTGGCTGATATTTCCGATGGCGATCGTCGCCGCGGCGGCGTTCGGCGCGCTCTGGGGTTTCATCCCGGCCTACCTGCAGGCCAAGCGTGGCTCGCACATCGTCATCACCACCATCATGTTCAACTTCATTGCCGCCTCGGTGATGGTGTATCTACTGGTCGGTCCGCTGAAGCCGGTCGGATCGCAGGCCCCGCAGACACGCAATTTCCTGGCCGGCGCGGAATTGCCGAAGCTCAACTGGATGATCGAATTGTTCGGCGCCAAGATCCGCTCGGCGCCGCTCAACATCTGCTTCCTGCTGGCGCTGGCGATGGCGTTCCTGGTCTGGCTGCTGATCTGGCGCACCAAGCTCGGCTACGAGATGCGCACCTACGGCCATAGTCCGAAAGCGGCGCGCTATGCCGGCATTTCGGAAACCCGCATCATCCTCACCGCGATGATGATCTCGGGTGCGTTGGCCGGCATGATGGCGCTCAACCCCGTGATGGGCGACCAGCACAATGTGGCGATCGATTTCGTCTCGGGCGCAGGCTATGTCGGCATCGCGGTCGCGCTGATGGGCAGGCTGCATCCGGTCGGCATCGTGCTGGCGGCGATCTTGTTCGGCATGCTCTACCAGGGCGGCGCCGAGCTAGCCTTCGAGATGCCGGCGATCAGCCGCGACATGATCGTCATCATTCAAGGGTTGGTCATCCTCTTCGCCGGCGCGCTGGAGCATATGTTCAGGCCCTATATCCAGGCGCTGTTCGCATCGGTCAGCCCGAAATCGGTCGGCATGCAGGCGGTCAAGGGGAAAGGGGCCTGAGATGGACAGTTTCAACGCGATCGTCCAGGTCCTGGATTCCACCATCCGCCTGTCGGTGCCGCTGCTGCTTGCCTGTCTTGCCGGCCTCTATTCAGAGCGGGCCGGCATCTTCGATATCGGTCTCGAAGGCAAGATGCTGGTCGGCGCCTTCGCCGGCGCTGCAGCGGCATCGGTCTTCCATTCGGCCTTTATCGGTCTCGGCACCGCCGTCCTGATCTCGGTCGCCTTCGCCATGGTGCATGGTTTCGCCTCGATCACGCATCGCGGCAACCAGATCGTCTCCGGCGTCGCCATCAACTTCGTCGCCGCCGGCTCGACCATCATCCTCGGCCAGGCCTGGTTCGAGCAGGGCGGCCGCACGCCGGCGCTGCAGCCGGGCGAGCGCTTCGAGGCGATCGTGTGGCCCGGCGCCGAAGCCGTTCGCAACGTGCCGATCCTCGGGCCCGTTTATGCCGAGCTGATCTCCGGCCATTCGATCCTGGTCTACTTCGCCTTCGCGATGGTGCCGTTCACCTGGTGGGTGCTGTTCCGCACCCGCTTCGGTCTCAGGATGCGCGCCGTGGGCGAAAACCCGGCCGCCGTCGACACCGCCGGCATTTCGGTCGCCTGGCTGCGCTACCGGGCGCTGATCTGCACCGGTATCCTTACCGGCGTCGCCGGCGCGTATCTCTCCATGGTCCAGAATGGCGGCTTCGTGAAGGACATGACCGCGGGCAAGGGCTATATCGCGCTTGCCGCGCTGATCTTCGCCAAATGGAAGCCGGTCAACGCGATGTTCGCCTGCCTGCTGTTCGGCTTCCTCGACGCGGCATCGATCCGCTTGCAGGGCTCGCCGCTGCCGATCCTCGGGAAAGTGCCAGTGCAGTTCATGCAGGCGCTGCCCTATGTACTCACCGTCATCCTGCTCGCCGGCTTCATCGGCAAGGCGATCCCGCCGCGCGCCGGCGGCGTGCCCTATGTCAAGGAACGCTGAGGCTCGGGCAGTCTTGGCAACCGGCAATTTGAACAAGATCGTGGGAGAGAAAAAGGAAATGTCGCATGATCTGTTCGAAGCGGCCAGGACAGCGATGGCCAAGGCCTATGCGCCCTATTCCAAGTTTCCCGTAGGCGCCGCGCTGCGCACCGAGGACGGACGCGTCTTCACCGGCGCCAACATCGAGGTGGCGTCCTATCCGGAGGGCTGGTGTGCGGAGACCACCGCGCTCGGCCACTACATCATGGGCGGCGGCGGCAAGATCACCGAGATCGCTGTGATCGCCGAGCGCATGGCCAAATGCTCGCCCTGCGGCGGCTGCCGGCAGCGGCTGGCGGAATTCTGCCGGCCGGAGACGAAGCTCTATCTCTGCGACAATACCGGCGTGGTCGAGACGGTCACCATGGGCGACATGCTGCCATACGGATTTAGGGGCGATATCCTGAAATGAAGGAAGCGCTGGATCATCTGGTCGAGAAACTGGACGGGCTGGCCCCGACCGCGGCGCTTGTGCTGGGCTCCGGCCTCGGTGGGCTGGTCGACCAGGTGGAGGACGCAAGGCGCATCCCCTATGCCGAACTGCCGGGCTTCCCGCGCAGCGGCGTCTCCGGCCACGCCGGCGAGGTGGTGGCAGGGCGTTTCGCCGGCACGCCGGTGCTGATGCTTTCCGGGCGCGCGCACTATTACGAGCACGGCAATGCCGCCGCGATGCGCCCGGCGCTCGAGGTGCTTGCCGGCATCGGCATCTCGCATCTCATCCTCACCAACGCCGCCGGCTCGGTCGATTCCGAGATGGGACCGGGCTCGGTGATGATGATCACCGATCACATCAACTTTTCCGGCTCCAATCCGCTGATCGGCGAGCCGAGCGACCGCCGCTTCGTCGGCCTTACCGAGGCCTATGATGCGGGGTTGCGCAAGGCGATCGAGACGGCGGCCAAGGAGACCGGCACCGCGCTCCACCAGGGCGTCTACATGTGGTTTTCCGGACCATGTTTCGAGACGCCGGCCGAAATCCGCATGGCGCGCGTCATGGGCGCCAACGCGGTCGGCATGTCGACCGTGCCCGAAGTGATCCTGGCCCGCTTCCTCGGCCTCAAGGTCGCCGCCTGCTCGGTGATCACCAACCTTGCGGCAGGCATGACCGGGGCGGAACTCTCGCACCAGGAAACCAAGGACATGGCGCCGGTCGGCGGCGCGCGGCTGGCGACGATCCTGCGGCGCGTCTTCGAGGAAGGTTTGCCGGAAAGCTGATGCTCCCGCAGGAAATCATTCGCCGCAAGCGTGACGGCCACAAGCTCTCGGCGCCCGAGATCGCGGCCTTCATCGAGGGGATCACGGCCGGCACGCTCTCGGAAGGCCAAATCGGCGCCTTCGCCATGGCGGTGTTCCTCAAAGGCATGAGTCGCGAGGAAGCAGTGGCGTTGACGCTCGCCATGCGCGATTCCGGTGACGTGCTCGACTGGTCCGATTTGCCGGGCCCGGTCACCGACAAACATTCCACCGGGGGCGTCGGCGACAATGTCTCGCTGATGCTGGCGCCGATCGTCGCGGCCTGCGGCGCTTATGTGCCGATGATCTCCGGCCGCGGGCTTGGCCATACCGGCGGCACGCTGGACAAGATGGATGCCATTCCCGGTTACGTCAGCCAGCCGGATTTGGCGCGGTTCCGCAAGACGGTGCTCGAGACGGGCTGCGCCATCATCGGCCAGACCGCCGACCTGGCGCCGGCCGATCGCCGGCTCTACGCGATCCGCGACGTGACGGGCACAGTGGAATCGGTGCCGCTGATAACGGCTTCGATCCTGTCGAAGAAGCTTGCCGCCGGGCTCGGCTCGCTTGTGCTCGACGTCAAGGTCGGCAACGGCGCCTTCATGGAGAAGTCGCGCGATGCGGCCGCACTTGCGAACAGCCTGGTCGAGGTCGCCAATGGCGCCGGCCTGAACGCTTCGGCACTGGTGACCGGCATGAACGAGCCGCTGGCCTCGGCAGCGGGCAATGCGGTCGAGGTGAAGAACGCGGTCGACTTTCTCACCGGCCGCTTCCGCGACCGCCGGCTGGAGGACGTCACGCTGGCGCTTGCCGCCGAGATGCTGCAATCGGCAGGAATTGTCTCGTCCAACCAGGACGGGATCAGGCGCGCGGCCGAGACGCTTGCCGGCGGCCGCGCGGCGGCGGTGTTCGCACGCATGGTGACGGCGCTCGGCGGCCCCGCCGACTTCGTCGAGAATCCGGAGAAATATCTGCCGAAGGCGGCAGTGGAATCGGCGGTCAAAGCGGCCGAGGACGGCTTCGTCACCGGGATCGCGACGCGCGAAATCGGGCTCGCCGTCGTTGCGCTGGGCGGCGGGCGCATCCGTCCGGACGACAAGATCGATCATTCCGTTGGCCTCACCCGGCTGATGCCGGTCGGCGCGGAGGTGCATGCGGGCGAGGCGCTGGCGCTGGTCCATGCGCGGACCGAGGCCGACGCCGAGGCTGCCGCCGTCGCGGTGCGCGCCGCCTATACGGTCGGTCACTCGAAGCCGACCGCAGAAAAGACGGTGCTCAGGCGGATACTGCCTCTGTAAAATCGCGCCTATTGAACGAGCAACAGCGCGCCGTCCTGGACTTCGTATTTCTGCAGCCGCTGCAGGAAGCTCATGCCGATCAGATTGGTTTGCAGCGCTCGATCGTCGAGCACCACCGCCTGGACGTTGTCGAGGGAAATCTTGCCGATCTGCAGACGGTCGACGGTGACCACGGCGGCCTTGATGGCGCCGTTCGCCGTGTTCACCTGTTGATTGAAATCCGACTGGTTGAGCGAGATGCCGATCCGGCGCGCCGTCGATATGTTGATCGCGACGAGCGTCGCGCCGGTGTCGATCATGCCGTCTATCTGACGGCCGTTGAACTTGAAGGCAGAAGTGAAATGGCCGCGCTGGTCGGCATTGACCAGCACCTGGCGGCCGAGCGGCATCGGCGCCGCCGGCCTGGCTGGAACCGAAGCGAGATTGACGTCCGGCTGAGCCTCAGGCGGCGCCGGCTTCGAAGCAACCGCCGATCTCAGCAGGGTTTCCACCATCTGCGGGTTCGACTGATAGACGATCGGAATCGATGCCGAGCTTCCGACAAAGACGCCAAGGAGAAGAAGCTTGCGCAGCATGGATCGACCTTCGTGGAGGTTCGATCCTTAAGCCGACATGGTGTTTTCGGCTTTAACGCACGCTGGAACCACGGCGTTTCGTAAACGAGCGGTTAAGAAAAGATCTTACTTGGTTCCGTACATGCGGTCCCCGGCGTCGCCGAGGCCAGGCATGATGTAACCCTTGTCGTTCAACTGGCGGTCGATCGAGGCGGTGAAGATCGGGACATCCGGATGCGCCTTGGTGAAGCGCTCGATGCCTTCGGGCGCGGCCAGCAGGCAAAGGAAGCGGATGTTGGTGGCGCCGCGCCCCTTCAGCTTGTCGATCGCCGCGATCGCGGAATTGGCGGTCGCAAGCATCGGATCGACCACGATCACCAGACGGTCGGCAAGGTCGCTCGGCGCCTTGAAGAAATATTCGATCGCCTCGAGCGTCTCATGATCGCGGTAAAGGCCTATATGGGCGACGCGCGCCGCCGGCACCAGATCGAGCAGGCCCTCAAGCAGGCCATTGCCGGCCCGCAGCACGGAGGCGAAAACCAGCTTCTTGCCCTCCAGCGTCGGCGCTTCCATCTCCTCGATCGGGGTCTCGATCGTGGTGGTCGTCAGTTCGAGGTTGCGGGTCACCTCGTAGCCGAGAAGCAGGGAGATCTCGCGCAGCAGCCGCCGGAAGCCTGCCGTCGAGGTCTCCTTCTTGCGCATGATGGTCAGCTTGTGCTGGACAAGGGGGTGGTCGACGACGGTGACGCCCTGCATGGTCTTCTCCAGTGAATGGTGAGTAGTGAATAGTGAATAGTGAGCCGGTTTGCGAGTCCTGATGGGCCGATGATTGGTTGACACGCTGAAGCCGCCGGCAAACGTTCACCATTCACCATTCACCATTCACCGGCCCTTGGGGTCGAGCCGGCTCATCAGCATCGCCTTGGTCTTTCGGTCGACGAAGGCGGCCTCGATGGCCGTCCTGGTGACGGCGGTAAGCGCCTTGTCGTCCATCGCGAAATGCTCGGCGGCGATGTCGTATTCGCGCTTCAGCGAGGTCCAGAAATAGGGCGGGTCGTCGGAATTGAGCGTCACCTTGCAGCCGGCCGCGCGCAACGCCGGAAAAGGATGCGTGGCGAAACTATCGAATACCTTGAGCGCGATGTTGGAGCCGGGGCAGCATTCCAGCACCACGCCCTCGGCGGCTATGCGGCGAACGAGGTCCGGGTTCTCGATGGCGCGCACGCCATGGCCGATCCGCGACGGGCGAATATGGTCGAGCGCTGCCGCCACGCTTTCCCAGCCCATCAATTCTCCGGCGTGGATGGTGATGCCGAGGCCGGCCTCGCGCGCGATCTCGAAAGCCCGCACATAGTCCTCGAAATCGCCGATGCGCTCGTCGCCGGCGACGCCGAAGCCGGTGACCAGCGGATGGCCGCAGCGCGCCGCAAAGCGCGCCGCCTGCTCGATCGCCTCGACGCCGACGTGGCGTACGCCGGTGACGATCATGCGCCCCTCGATGCCGGTCCTCGCCTTGGCGCGGGCCATGCCTTCGCCCAGCGCGTCCGTATAGGCCTTGGGCGAAAGCCCGGCCTTTTTCGCGTGATCCGGCGAGGTGAAGACCTCGGAATAGATGGCGCCGTCGCGGGCGAGGCTGGTGAGATAATGATCGGTTAGACGGGCGTAATCCTCCTCGGTGCGGAACAGGTCGGAAGCAAAATCATAGGCGGCGAGGAAAGACGTGAAATCGTGCCAGACGAAAGAGCCGTTCTGGATGTAGGGCGAAGGGTCCTTGCCGTATTTGCGGGCCTGGCTGACGACGAGGTCGGGCGCCGCTGCCCCTTCGATGTGGCAGTGCAATTCGGCTTTCAAGATCATGCGGCCATCCCGTGCGGTATTCTTCTGTCGTGGCGCCGATTCCGGGTGGAAAATCGTCGCAAACTCTTCCCCGACCCGTTCTGAAAGCGCGGCCGAAAACCGCGCCTTGGACAATAGCGCCCGCCCCATCGATCGGCTATGGTCCCGCCGGTTTTATGGCGGATCGAAATAATGTCAGTTGAGAGAACCACGGCCGCGGGCGGCATGGAAACCTCCTATGGTTTCAGGAAGGTTGGCGCGGGCGACAAGCAGTCGCTCGTCAATGACGTCTTTCACAAGGTGGCCAATCGATACGACCTGATGAACGATCTGATGTCGGGTGGGTTGCATCGCGTGTGGAAGGACGCGATGGTCGCCTGGCTCAGCCCCCCGAAGCGGCCGGGCTGGAAGGTGCTCGACGTCGCCGGCGGCACCGGCGACATCGCCTTCCGTATCATCGAGGCAAGCCAGCGCCAGGCGCATGCCACGGTGCTCGACATCAACGGCTCGATGCTCGACGTCGGCCGCGACAGGGCCGAGAAGAAAGGCCTCTCGGAAAACACCGATTTCGTCGAGGCCAATGCCGAAGCGCTGCCCTTCGATGACGGCGCGTTCGATGCGTACACGATCGCGTTCGGCATCCGCAATGTGCCGCGCATCGATGTGGCGCTGAGCGAGGCTTTTCGTGTGCTGAAGCGCGGCGGGCGCTTCCTATGCCTGGAGTTTTCCGAGGTCGACATGCCGCTGCTCGACAAGGCCTACGAGGCTTGGTCGTTCAACGCCATCCCCAAGATCGGCAGGGCGGTGACCGGCGACGGCGAGCCCTATTCCTACCTGGTCGAATCGATCCGCAAGTTCCCCAACCAGCAGAACTTCGCGGCGATGATTGGTCGGGCCGGCTTCGATCGGGTCACTTTCCGCAACTATTCGGGCGGCATCGCGGCGCTCCATTCGGGCTGGAAGCTTTGAGGCAGGGCGTCCGATGACCAGCGTTGGCGCCGGCTTCCGGCTCGCCAGGGCCGGCTGGGTGCTGGTCCGCGAGGGCGTCGTCGCGGCGCTGCCCGGCGAAGAGCTTTCCGGTATGCCGAAGCTCGGCTGGCGGCTGGCGCGCGTGCTCACCCGCCGCCGCGCCCGAAGCCATCTGCGCGGTGACCGGCTGGCGCAGGCGGTGGTGCGGCTGGGGCCGTCCTATGTGAAGCTCGGCCAGTTCCTCGCCACGCGGCCCGACGTCGTCGGCAACGACATGGCGGTCGACCTTGCACTGCTGCAGGACAAGATGCACACCTTTCCGAAGGCGGAAGCGGTCGCGGCGATCGAAGCCTCGCTCGGGCGCAGGATCGAGGATCTCTACGCAACCTTCGGCGAGCCGGTCGCGGCGGCATCGATCGCCCAGGTGCACGGCGCCGAAGTCGTTCGCGACGGAAAGGCCTCACGGGTCGCGGTGAAGGTCATCCGCCCAGGCGTGCGCCATCGCTTCTTCCAGGATCTCGAGAGCTACTTCCTCGCCGCCCGCCTGCAGGAGAAGTACATCCCCTCCTCGCGCCGCCTGCGGCCGATCGAGGTGACCCAGACGCTGGCGCAGACCACCAAGGTCGAGATGGACATGCGGCTCGAAGCGGCCGCGTTTTCCGAGCTCGCTGAGAACACCAAGGACGATCCGGGCTTCCGCGTGCCGGCGGTCGATTGGGAGCGGACCGGCCGCGACGTGATCACCATGGAGTGGATCGACGGCGTCAAGATGAACGATCTGACCGGCCTTGCCGCCGCCGGTCACGACCTCAAGGCGATCGCAGCCAATCTCGTCCAGTCCTTCCTCAGGCACACGCTGCGCGACGGCTTCTTCCATGCCGACATGCACCCGGGCAACCTGTTCGTCGAACCGGACGGCACCATCGTTGCCGTCGATCTCGGCATCGCCGGCAGACTCGGCAAGAAGGAGCGGCGTTTTCTGGCCGAGATCCTCTACGGCTTCATCGTGCGCGACTACCGGCGCGTCGCCGAGGTGCATTTCGAGGCCGGCTATGTGCCGCGTCAGCACAATGTCTCGGCCTTCGCGCAGGCGATCCGCGCCATCGGCGAGCCGATCCACGGCCAGTCGGCCGACACGATCTCGATGGCCAAGCTTCTGACGCTGCTGTTCGAGGTCACCGACCTCTTCGACATGGCGACGCGGACCGAGCTGGTGCTTTTGCAAAAGAC